>JAABTB010000002.1 GCA_011390085.1 Desulfobacula sp. | reverse complement strand
CAGGGAACTCGGATATTTTGCCAGCCTTGGAATGTCGGTGGCGCTTTCTATTTTTCTGGGTCTTTTCCTGGGCCTCTGGCTGGACAAGAAATTTGATACAGACCCGGTTCTGATGTTTATAGGCCTTGCGCTGGGGATTGCTGCAGGGTTCAGCAATATTATCAGGGCAGGGAAAAAGGGAAGAAAATTTTAATGCAGGATGTTCAGAAGATCGTTGATTTTATTACAACTTCAAACTGGTTGATCTTGTTGTTTGCAGGATTGGTCGGTCTGATGACAACCCCAACGGAATTTGCCCTGGGGATCGTCCTTGGCGGTTTGATTGCGGTCATTAATTTTCATCTTCTGAAAAAAACCCTGAAAACCGTTTTCAGTCCCAAAATTGTATCAGAGAATGGGCGCTCCGTGGTGGGGGGCACCCTGATTAAATATTATATTCGATTTGGAATAAGCGGTTTGATTATTTATCTGCTTATATCAAAACATATTGTTCATCCGCTGGGTCTTCTGGCAGGTCTATCGGTGGTGGTGGCAAGCATGTTCCTGGCGACTGTGCTTGAGTTAACAAGATTATTTTTCAAGGAGGCGGTATAAAGTGGAACATCCATATTTAATTCTTACTTCATTGTTCGGGCTGTTTGGTCTGGACGGATGGGCGGCAAAAAACCCCCATGTAACCTATATGTGGCTGGCAATGATTGTTCTGATTTTTTTCGGCTGGCTGGGCGGAAAAAGTATCTCCATGGTGCCGAAGAAAGCACAGAACGTATTTGAAGTTCTGATTTCAGGTCTTGAAGACTTCATGGTCACCATTACCGGAGATGAAGGAAGAAAATCTTTCCCCCTGGTTCTGACCATATTCATTTTTGTTCTGTTCGGCAATCTCATGGGACTTGTTCCTGCGTTTTTCCCACCCACGGCAAACATCAATACCACCCTTGCCCTGGCCATCATCGCCGTTGCATGGAGTCATGTGATCGGTATCCAGCTTCACGGCGTAAAATACATCAAGCATTTCCTCGGGCCCATACCGGCCATGATCCCGCTTTTCCTGCCCATTGAAATCATTGGTCATACCGCAAGGGTTTTATCCCTGACCTTCCGTCTTTTCGGAAATATGGCCGGTCATGAGCTGGTTACGATTATTCTGTTGACCCTGGGCGGCATGTTTCTGGCACCCCTGCCGGTCATGGCCCTTGGGACCTTTGTGGCTTTGGTTCAGGCCCTGGTATTTTTTCTTCTCTCCACCATGTATATTGCCGGTGCGATTGAAGAAGCCCATTAATTAGGCGTTTTACGGGAAACGGAAGAAGCCCGTTAGTTTATATTAATTTTTTATTCAAATAAGGAGTAAAACATGGAATTTCTAGTAGCAAGTGTTTGGGCAGCAGGTCTTGCCATCGGTATCGCAGCCTTTGGTGCTTCCATTGGTCAGGGTCTTGGTCTTTCAGCCGCAATGAGCGGTATTTCAAGAAACCCGGAAGCAGCCGGTAAAATTCAGGTTAACATGCTGATCGGTCTTGCCATGATCGAATCTCTTTGTATCTATGCATTGGTTGTTGCCCTGATTCTGATGTATGCTCATCCCGCACTGACTGGTGCAGTAAAAGCAGCATTTGGCGCATAATTAGCCGAAAAACTGAATCAGACAGATAGTTCCGGGGGTAAGGCGGTTTTTGTCTTACCCCCTTTTTTTATGCCTGTTAATGATTTTCCTTGCCTGGCCCTGCCAATATTGTTATATTTTCGTGAACATACAGCGGTCTGAGACGGCATCAGACAAATTTTTATACTCTTTGTGTGGTTTTTAAGGTGGTCAAATGAATTCCCAGTCCATTGAGTTTGACAGGGTCAAGGCAGATTCACCCTTACCGAAAATTGTTCGTAAATCATTTCGTATTCCAGTCGAAGATCAAAAAAATATTTGGATAATGATCAATAATACACCATATCCGGTTCAGGATATCGCTCTTGAGGGTATCGCCATTACGGCTGGGAGCAGCCTGACCTTTGCCGTGGACCAAGACCTTTCAAACTGCGAGCTTCATTACTTTGACAGGTCCATCAAACCGCTGAATGGACATATCGTGCATATATCAGCGGCCCTGGGTCAGAATTGGAAATATGGGATTCAGTGGGAGGGCCTTGAAAAAAAGGTTTCGGATTGGATTTTGAGCATTGTATGCGAGATGAAGTCACAATTTCTGAAAAAAGACCAGTGTCCCGCTGACCCTATCTGATAAAAGTAATGAATAAAAAAATGATATTATTGACAATATTCTTGTCGCATGGAAATGAATTTGCGGTGAACGCCATTCTTGAGGAACTTGAGAAGGAGGATTAGTGGCCATTATCGTTTGTCCGAAATGTGAAAAAAAGCATACTGTCAATTTAGATACGATTAAGGAAAATGCAGTACCGGGAAAAAATATTGCAGCGCGATGTAAATCCTGCGGGCATAAATTTCCTGTGGCTCTTGATGACCTTTTTGCACAAGACAAGGAACAACCGTTAGCGGAATCAAAATCAGCCATCCGGAGAATTTGTGTCACCTTGAGCAAAGGCGGTGTCGGCAAGACCACCACCTCAGTCAACCTGAGTGCCGGCCTTGCCCTTGCCGGGCATAAGGTTCTTCTGGTGGATACCGACACCCAGGGTCAATCCTCCTATATTCTGGGAACAAAGCCGAGAGCAGGTCTGACTGAACTTCTGACAAAAGAGCTGAGCCCGGAAGAATGCATCATCCGGGCCCGGAAAAATCTCTGGCTCCTGTCCGGGGGAAAATCCCTGGCAGGTGTAAAAAGAATCATCGACCGAAAAAGTTTCGGGGCCGAATGGACCATGTCCGAGGCCTTAAAAGGACTGGATCACCGATATGATTATGTCATCATTGATACGGCACCGGGCTGGGATCAATTGATCGTCAATGTTCTTTTTTATGCGACGGAAGTTCTGGTGCCTGTGGCACTGGAGGTCATGCCGCTTCAGGGATTGGCCGAATTCATGAAAAGCCTGGGGTCCATCCAGAAATACAGAAAAGAGATTGTTCTGAAATATATTGTTCCGACCTTTATGGATACACGGGTCAAAGGTCCGCAAGCCATATACACTCAGCTCAAAAAGCTATATCCGGAATATATCTGCACACCCATACGCTACAGTGAGAGCCTTTCCGAGGCCCCGTCCTATGGGAAATCCATATTTGAGTTTGCCCCCGGTTCCACGGCATCCGCCGATTACAGAGAACTCGTGAAAACAGTGACACAGGATAATAGGGCCGCCCTTTTTTAATCAGGCAAAAAGCCCCGGCATGATCCGCGCCGGATGGGATGCAGGGCCTTTTTGCCTGGTTAGGGTTACAAGCTATCGATTTCTTCTCTCGGGATAACCCTGATATTTTTTTCGTTTAATATTTTCAATGCCTTGTTATGATCATCAAAACGGAAAACCATGACGGCATTTTTACATCTGGGGCTTGAAAATGCGTACATGTATTCCACATTGACTTCATTTTCGCTGAGCGGATCCAATATCTGATTTAATCCGCCGGGCTGATCTATGACCTCAACAGCCATGACCTTGGTGAAGCCAACGGTAAATCCTTCTTTTTTAAGGGCTTTTTCAGCCTTTTCATTGTTGTTTACAATCAGTCTCAGGACACCGAAATCGGTTGTATCGGCAAGGGACAATGCCCTGATATTGACCCCGGCATCCCTTAAGATCGCAGTGACTTCCGCGAGACGGCCTTCCTTGTTTTCAACAAATATGGATATCTGCTCTGCAAACATGATCCTTCTCCCCTTGACGTCAATATTGATTCAAATGGTTAATACAGTTTTCCCTTGAATACAGGTTTCCTTTTTTCAAGGAAAGCCCCGGTTCCCTCCTTGGCATCCTCACTGACCATGGTCAGGCCGAAGGCATCGTTTTCGATCCTGCATCCGGTCTCCAGATCGGTTTTCAGACCATTCTGGATGACTTCCTTGGCTGATCTCAAGGCCACCCTGCCTCTGGATGCAATGAGTTCAGCGGTTTTCAGGACGTCTTCCATGAGCGTTTCATGGGGACATATCTTGTTGACAATGCCATAAGCCAGGGCTTCCTCGGCCTTGATATTTCTCCCGGTAAATACCATTTCTTTAGCCCGGTTCACACCAACAAGCCTTGCCAGGCGCTGGGTTCCGCCAAATCCGGGGATCAGCCCCAGAGTGATTTCAGGCAGACCGAAAATCGCTTTCTCCGACGCATAAATAAAATCACAGGCCAGGGCGGCCTCAGACCCTCCGCCCAGGGCAAAACCGTTTACGGCGGCAATGGCAGGGATGGGGAGATCTTCAATTTTTGAAAAAACCTTCTGCCCTTTGCGGGAAAAGGTTTTTGCTTCAAGAGGATTCATTTTTACCAGCTCGGCAATGTCTGCACCGGCAACAAAGGCCTTATCGCCTGCACCGGTAAGGATCAGGACACGGATTTCCTGATTCTCCCTGATCTCGTCCAGGGCCAGGTTAAGTTCATCAAAAAGCGCATTGTTCAGGGCGTTCAAGGCTTTGGGCCGGTTAAAAAACAAGGTGGCGATGGGTCCTTTTACTTCAAGAATAATGTTTTCAAACGACATGCGAGTCTCCTTTAAGATCTATAATTGTTTTGGATTAGTGGTATCGATATATTTTTCAATTCCATCGGCGATGGATTCGCAAATGGCTTTTTGATAAGCGTCCTCCATGAGGCGCTTGCCTTCTATTTTATGGCTGATAAAAGAGGTCTCAATGAGGATGGAGGGCATCCTTGCACCCAGAAGGACATAGAAGGGAGCCTGTTTTACCCCGAGATCGGTAACGCCTGAATATTTTGCCCTCATCCCCTTTACAAAATTCTGGTGAACAATATTGGACAGCCTTGTGGATTCTTCAATTTTGGCATTTTTCATGAGATCACTTAAAATATAGTCCAGATCGGAAATATTTTTCTCAGAGGTTGCATTTTCTCGGGCTGCCACGGCTATGGCCTGGCTGTCTGTGGCAAGGTTGAGAAAATAGGTTTCGATGCCCTTTAGATTTTTATTTTTGGCGGCATTGCAGTGAAGGGAGATAAAAAGGTCTGCCCTTTGTGTATTGGCAATGGCCGTCCTTTCTTCAAGGGTCAGTTTTTTGTCCTCGGTTCGGGTCAGCAATACCGTTAATTTTAGACGATCCCTTAAAATAGTGGCCAGCCGTTTGGCCATTTTCAGGACAAGGTCTTTTTCCCATTGATTCGGATAATATCCAGGGGCTCCCGGATCTGATCCGCCATGCCCCGGATCAATAACGATTTTCCTGACCCCCAGGGCAAATTGTCGTGTGATGTTGGAAGATTGCAGGTTATCGGTGGTAAGAACGGAAGTCGGCCTCTTGGGTTCAGATTTGTTCGAATCCGCAACCACGGGTGGAGATGAAATGGAAGGGCTGCCGTTGGACCCTTTTCCCCAGACATCGATGACGATCCTAAAAGGGTCTTTTAAGGAAAACACCTTATAATTTTCAAAGGATTTGATATCCACCACCACCCGCACCGTGTGGGGGAGATACTGTCCGGCCCTGGCCTGGATCAGAAGATTGTCATTGATGGGCGTATGTTCTGCGATCCCTTTCCCAATCCGGGTTTGTTCAACATCAACATAAAGGCGTTGAAAAGGTTTGTTAATATCAGGGTCTTTGTTGAGCAGTCTATGGGAATAGGCTCGTTCGTGGCCGACATTAACGACGATCCTTGTATATTCCGGATTGGACCAGACCCTCAGGTCCGTCATAACGCTGTCACTGGACTGTGATGAGATAATGGAGGGTGAAGATGCAGTATCAGAGTCCTCCAGGGGTGCTGTTATCTCCGGTTCCGGTTTGTCTTCAACAGTTTTTTGGGCCGATGTCTGGTTTTTGGTTGCTTCTTTTTTGGAAACCTTGGCATTAAATTTCTGTGAATCATCTGAAGGAGATGGAGGCGGCTCTTCAACGGGAATCGGAGTTGAACTCGTAATGGATTTTAAAAGGGTTTGAGCGTTTCCGCTGTAAGCGCTTTGGGGATATTTGTTTCTCAGGCTGGCCAGAAGATTGGCGGCCCGTTCCTGATGGGTTATTTTCCCGGAAATTATAGCAAGGGTCAGGTTCAACTGGGCAGCCTTATACATACCGGCCGGAGCCCATGAGCTTTCCGGGTGCTGCCTTTGGATAGCCTCATATTTTGAAATGCAGTTGAGCCATTCCGTTTCCTTTTTTTTCAAGGCTTCAGAGTTTCTCAATTTTTTATAGCAGTCATCTGCCTGGAGATATAAATCTTTGGCAGTATCCGACCATCCATTAGCAGGGGAAATAAAAATACCCGACATGAGGATGAAGAAAAGAAAAAGGGCTCGTATGGATGGTTTAAGGGCCTGCATATGTCATTTTAATGCTTTTTGTTTTAAATCATTTAAAAAAATCATTGCTTCAAGGGGAGTCATACTGGAAATATCAATCTTTTCCAATATCTTTTTTAAAGATGGGTCCTGGCTTTCAAATAATTCCAGTTGATGGGTATCCGCTTTCTTTTTTCTTTTCTTTTTTTCAGGTTCCGGCAGATTCACGGACTGGACTGTATTGTTTTTCTGCTCTGTTTTGGCCAGCATTCCCTTTGCAATATCAATGACCCTGTCCGGTACCCCGGCAAGCCTTGCCACCTGGATGCCGTAGCTTTTATTGGTTCCCCCCCGGACAAGCTCCCGCAAAAAAACTATATTATCGTTGAATTCTTTAACTGCAATATTATAATTTTTGATTCTGGGCTTAAGCTCCTCCAGCTTTATCAATTCATGGTAATGGGTGGCAAACAGGGTTTTAACCCCTTTGCCGTCCAGATCATGAAGATATTCGGCAACGGCCCAGGCAATGCTCATGCCGTCATAGGTGCTGGTGCCCCTTCCGATTTCATCGAGAATGACAAGGCTTTTGGGGGTGGCATTATTGACAATATTGGCGGTTTCCTCCATTTCCACCATAAAGGTGCTCTGTCCTGAAGAAAGGTTATCCAGGGCCCCGACCCGGGTGAAGATCCGGTCGACAAGGGGGAGTGAGGCATTCCTGGCCGGAACAAATGATCCCATCTGGGCCATAAGGACCGTCAGGGCGACCTGACGCAACACGGTTGATTTGCCCGCCATATTGGGTCCGGTGATGAGCAGGATCTGGTTTTCCGTATTATCCAGGCGAATGGAATTGGGGACGAACCGCTCCCCTTTGATGAGTTTTTCCACCACCGGATGCCGACCATCTTCAATGATGACGGCATCCTCTTCATTGATCAGGGGTTTGGTGTATCCATTTTCCGATGCCGCAAGGGCAAGACCCTGGAGGGCATCCACCACGGCAATGAATTCCGCTGTTTTCAGGATCAGAAAGGATTTTAAAACCACCTGGTCCCGGAGGGTGCAGAAAATATCATATTCCAGCGCATTCCGTTTTTCCTGGGCATTGAGGATGGTGGATTCAACGGTTTTCATATCATCGGTGATGAACCTTTCCGCATTGACCAGGGTCTGTTTCCGGATATAGTGATCCGGGACGGATTCAGCCTGGGCCTTGGATACTTCGATAAAATACCCAAAGACTTTATTATATCTGATCCGCAGGGAAGACAGTTTTGTTTTTTCCCGTTCCGTGGCCTCGGCCTTGGCGATCCAGGATTTTCCATCCCTGGAGATCAAAAGGAGTTCGTCCAGCTCAGGTCTGAAACCGTCATTGATGAGGCCGCCCTCATTCAATACATGGGGGGCATCTTCCCGGATGGCCTTTTCAATAAGGTCGGCCAGAGATTCAAGCTCTTTTAAGGCAGCCTCATGATCTTCCAACCTTTTCCCGTTGATGAGATCATTTTTAAACAGGCCCAATTCCTTAAACAGCAGGGGCAGCCTTTTTAGAGACCGTTTCAGGGCTATCATATCCCTTGCATTTCCCTGTCCCATGGAAATTTTGCTGCCCAGGCGTTCAAGATCGTATACGGATTTTAAATGGGTGATGATTAATTGATGGATATGGGCGGCTTTTGTGATTTCTTCAATACAGTCAAGGCGGCGCCGGATTTCTTGAATATCGGTAAGGGGATAGCGGACCCAGTTTCTCATGAGCCGGGACCCCATGGCTGTGACGGTCCGATCCAGGACATGGATGAGGGAGCCTTTTTTATCCAGGGTCTGGATATTAACGAGGAGTTCCAGGTTTTTACAGGATTTGTCATCAATCACCAGGAAATTTTTCAGGTCATAGGGGCTGATCTGAAAAATATGTTTTGTCTCCTGAAGCTGGGTCTCTTTCACATAGGACAGGATAGCCCCGGCAGCAGAAATGGAGGCATTCATCCGCTCAATACCGAAGCCTTCGAGGCCCCGGGTCTTAAACCGGTTTAAAAGTGCTTCCTTTGCTTCTTCAACGTCAAAACAGGTTTTATCCAGAAAGGTGATCTGCCGCCCCCGAAATAGCCGAAGAAGAGGCTTAAAGGCGGGATCTGTTTCAAAATAGCCGGGCAGCAGGATTTCCCTGGGGTCTACCTTTAAGATTTCATCCAGGAGCTGAGGGGGGATTTTGGATTGTCTGCTCTCCACCTCTGTGGTCTTAAAGGTTCCCGTGGAGATGTCAAGATAGGCAATTCCGGCAGCATCGCGGGTTTTTGACAGGGCCAGGAGAAAATTATTGGCGGTTTTATCCAAGAGCTCTTCATTCAAGATCATTCCCGGTGTAATCACCCGGACCACTTCTCTTTTTACCAGACCCTTAGCAACCGCGGCCTCCTCCATCTGCTCACACACGGCCACCTTGCACCCGTTTTCGATGAGCCTTGCAATATAGGTGTCGGCGGCCCGGCAGGGAACTCCGCACATGGGAACCGGGGCCTCATCATTCTTATTTCTTGAGGTCAGGGTGATTTCAAGGATGGAAGCCGCCTTGACGGCATCCTCATTGAACATTTCATAAAAATCTCCCATCCTGTAGAATAGAATTGTATCTTTATGGGATGCTTTGATGGACAGGTACTGATCCATCATGGGAGTATTCTTTTTCGGATTCATGGGCTATCTTTTGAAACCAGGATCAATGACTGACAATGGGTTGTCAAGCGTCTGAGCCCCGGTTTGGAGCCTCTTCCGGTAAATTCCCGTCAAAAGCAGCCTTGTTCTCAATTTCCTTTTTGATATAGGGGTCATGCTTAAACACATCCAGTTCCGTTTTTAATGACTCGATCTCTTTTTGAAGGCCGGCAATGCTTGTATTTCCTTTTTTAATCTGTCTTTTTAAGCCGAAAACCGCCACAAGGCCTTTGATCCCGGCCAGAATCAGGCCCAGGACAAAACAGATCCCGAAATAGGCGATATTTTGAATCGGGGGCAGGGTCCAGCTCCACCCTGGAACTTTGAGATCAAAATTCAGGAGGGGTATTGCCAAAAAATAAGGTTGATTCTGATAGACGAGGGTTCCGATAAGGGCCAGGATGATTAGCCAGAATAGGGTTTTTATGATTTTCATTGATTCGCTCCCTGTTAGAAGATGAGTTAAAATAAATTTAAGTTTTGGTGATCATAGATTAAATCAGCTTTTTTTTCAATTCTTCTTTTCACAATAAACCGGCCTGGATATTGAATTTAAAGGGGTCTATCGGCTTTGAGTGAAACGGTTCAGAGGAAAACAGGGTTTATCCCTTTCACGGCCCGGTCCTTTGAAAAAAGGGTCCAGTTAAGCGCTTCCGGTAAAAATTCCTTCTCAATTTCAAAACAGGAGAAATGAAGATGAGACGGCAGTTGTGGATTTTTCCGGGTATCACAGACCCTTGCGATGATTTCGTCTTTTTTAATCCGCCGGCCTAAAGTGAGCCGGCTTTGGGGCAGGATATGGGCATAGGTGAAAACCACCCGTGTTTCGTCGGAACTCTCTTTTTCCGGGTCGACCACAAGGGTTTGGCCTAAAAAATCATCACAGATGTTGATGATCCGGCCGTCTTCCATGGCCGGGACGAGGATGGAGTCATCAAAGCAGCATATCTCCTCCGGAAGGGTTCTGTAATAGGTAATATCAATCCCTTCATGGGCCGAGGATCTGATACCGAAATCCCCCCACCATTTATCCCTGCTTGAAAAAAGCATCCCGGAGTAAAAGAGCCATTGAACCGCTTGGCCCTTTCCAAGGCCGTTGACCCTGGAAAGGGTTGCAAGATAATCCGGAAACCGTTTCATTACAATGCTTTTAAAACTATCCTGTTGCCTGCAAGGTTGATATCTTCTATGGCGGCTTGAACTTCCATTTTTTCTCCCAGAAGCCCCTTTAAAAGAAAGGTCTTTTCATCCATGGGAGTTATATGGGTCACATTTTCCATGATCAGTTTTTCAATATTGTTATTTTTTAAATAGGCATTGAAGTCACACATGAGAATTTCCTTTATTGAGGGTCACTTTATTCATTTCAATTGTTTAATACCATTTTGATCTGAAGCGGTATATCCTTTTTACAATCCGTTTTACAATCAATGATCGCTCCGATATGATTTTTATTCACGGCACAGTTGACAATCAGGGTATTTTTTAAATATTGGTAGCCTGCCTGTTCATGAATATGGCCGCATACTACCATGCAGGGGGGATGATTTTCAATAAAGCGCCTTAAACAAAAACTGCCGGCGCTGAACCGGTTTCCCACCTGGTCGCAGATCCCCCTTGGTGGCGGATGAACCACCAGGATGGTTTCCGGTGTCACTCGATTTTCAATTTCCCTGAAGCGTCTTGATTCAAACAGGCAGACCTTGGAAACAAAGGGCAGAGGAAGGGTCCCGTTGAGACCGAGGAAAGAGTTGCCCTGATATTCCGTTTCTTCCTGATTTAAAAGACGGATTTTTCCCCGGTCTCTTATGAGGGTCTCAACACTTTTGAAATCCGAATTTCCCCGGACGGCAAAAACCGGGATGCCGAATTCCTCCAATTGACTGAGGGGTTTCAACGGAGAAAAATATTGGGTCATATCCCCTGCAAGGATCATTAGATCCGGGGATTCCCTTTGCACGGTTTCTTTGATTTTTTCAATGGTTTCGGTTTTCCCGTGGATATCGGCGACTGCATAAATCCGCATGGTTCATTCCTTTTCATGGCCAAAGGCCCATCAGATATAATGATTTTCCTTCAGATAAGCAAAACCCTGATGTCTCACAGTTTGAAATTCATGGAGGGTGTGGGCGTCACTGTTCACGTATAAGGCCTTGCAGCAGGAAAGCATGGCCGCAAGATGGGGAAGGCTGGTTTTGCCGTTGGCCAGGTTGGCGCAGTTCAGTTCCAGGGCAATGCCGGCCCTGTTGGCCGCCGTGACAATATCTTCGATGTCCTTTGGGCTGAGTTCATTGGAAAACGGCTTGGCGCATAAATGACCCAGTAGAGTGATGTCTGGACCGTATCTGTCGATTGCGTTCAGATAGGCGGTTTTCAAGGAGCCGGGGCTTCCCTGATAGATTCGTTCATGGCTGGAGAATACCATAAATTCCGGTTCAACTCCCTGGATATCCCGGCAGATATCCCCTTTTTCATTGAGCAGATCCGCTTCCACCCCGAATATCACCCGGACCGGGTTATGGATATTTTTCCACCTGGCCGAGGCAATGATGCTATAATGGGTGCGGGCGCTGAACCCGTATCGGTCCATATATTCCCGGTTATGATCGGTGATGGCGATCTCGGTGTAATTCATCAGACCGGCATGGATAACGATTTCATCAATGGAATTCAATCCGTCCGACAGGGTCGAAGAATGAAGATGATAATCTCCATGGCCCATGCTGTTTATGATGTTCACGGCAGATCTCCTTTTGAACCGGCTCTTGAAAACGAGTTAAAATGAGTTTAACTTGACGAACCCTTTTTTGAATACTAAAAATGGAATCAATATTTCCTTGGGAGGAATACTATCATTTATGGATAAAATTGCATCATTAAAAAGACTTTTGGACCCGAAAAAGATTGCCGTTATCGGTGCATCAAAGTCAAAGGAAAAAGTCGGGGGAATCGTTTTCAGGCGTTTGATGGAGTCAAGAAGACGTCTTTTTCCTGTCAATCCAAAGGAAACCGCCATTGAAGGGTATAAGGTAAGCCCGGACATCCGATCCCTGCCCAAAGATATTGATCTTGCCGTGATTACCCTGTCGGCGGAAAAAGCTGTGGAAGCCGTTGAGAGCTGCCTTGAAAGGGGGATTCCCAATTATATCATCGTGGCCGGCGGGTTCGGGGAAGTGGGAGCCGAAGGAAGAGATCTGGAAGACAGATTAAAGCAACTGGCCAAGACGCACCCGATTAATATCCTGGGCCCCAATTCCCTGGGGATCTTCCTGCCCGATGAGAATATTGATACGATTTTTGTCGAACACGGGGATAAGGCCCTGGACCAGAACGGACGGGTGGCCTGTATTGTCCAGAGCGGGTCCGTGGGAGTGGAAGCTCTGGGATATGCTTCCAATACCGGCTATGGCATGCGGGCCTTTGTGGGTCTTGGGAACAAATGCGATCTGGATGAAGTGGATTTTCTGCATTATTTTTCCCAGGATGAAAAAACCAATTGTCTTGGGTTTTACCTGGAAAATATTGAAAAGGGCAGGGAATTTTTATCGGCTGCCAAGGAAACCGCAAAACAGAAACCCGTTGTGGTACTGAAAGCTGGAATGACCCATACTGCGGCCTCAGCCGTCAGTTCCCATACCGGCAAACTGGCCGGTTCCGACAATGTCATCAGCGGGGCCCTAAAGCAGTTTGGGATTCAACGGGTTTATGATGATGAGGAATTCTGTGATGCCACCAAGGTGCTGTCCATGCTGTCCGGCGCTCCGGGCAACCGGGTGGCGGTTCTGACCGCTGCCGGCGGGTATGGGGTCATGTGTACGGATTTTATCGAGAAAAAGGACGGCCGGGCCGTCCTTACCATGGCAAAATTGTCCGAGACTACAAAAAAACGGATAAAGGATTCCACCTTCCCGTTTACCGCCTGTGAAAACCCGGTGGATATCACGGCCAGCGCAACGGACAAAATGTTCTCCGAAAGCCTTGACGCCCTGATCCGGGATGAAGGCGTGGACCTCATCATCTGCATTGCCTTTTTTGCGCCTCCCGGCATCAGTGAAAACCTCATTGATATCATTGCCGGAAAAATCCAAAACTCAGACAAACCCGTCATTGTCTTTACCAAATACGGGCCTTTCACAGACAATTGCATCAAGAATTTATATTATGCAGGGGTGGCGGCCTATCCGTCCGTGGGCCGAGCGGTCCGGGCGGCAAGGGTTCTTGTGGAAAGAACAGTTATTCAAAAACGGCTCTTGCAGGAGGAGAAATGCAGGAAAAACTGAAACTCTGGTTTGAAACCCTCGGGGATAAGAAGAATCCCGATGAATTCGACGCAAAGCAGCTCATGGCCCTCTATTCCATCAAAACCCCCCAGGGCAAACGCCTGGGACCTCTGGATGTTTTGGACATTCAGGAGATTAACCCGCCCTATGTATTAAAGGTTTGCTCCTCGGACATCCTTCATAAAACCGAGATGCAGGGGGTCATTTTAAACAATGACCGGGAATGCATAGCCCATCATTTTGAGATTCTGCGGCAGCGTTTTCCCCGTGAGAACATTCTGGTTGAAAACCAGGCAGGCTTTATGGGGCCTGAATTTATTATCGGAATCATCCGGGACCCGGTTCTGGGCCATGCCGTAATGGTCGGCGCCGGCGGCGTCCTGACGGAAATTTACAAGGATACTGCCTTCAGGCTGGCTCCCTGTTCCGTAACGGATGCCGTGGACATGATCGATGAACTGGTTCTGGCCCCGGTATTTAACAATTTCAGGGGAATGATGCTGGACAAACAGAAACTGGCTATGACCATATCCCGGGTATCACAGCTTGCCCATGACCTGGGAGACCGGCTCAGCCAGTTGGATATCAACCCCATTGTGTTCAGCGAGGGCGATTGGATCGCCCTGGATGTCAAGGTGGTTCTGGAGAAAGAATAGATTCTTATTCCTCTCTTTCCATCCGGATGGCTTTTCTCGGGCAGATAAAGGCGCAGATGCCGCATCCTTTGCAGAATTCAAGATCAATTTCAATGCGGCCGTTGGCCGGGTTCCGCGTGATGCAGAGTTCCGGGCAGGTGATGCGGCAAAGATCGCAGCTCTGGCAGAAATGAGTGCCCAGACACCGCCGGGCCTCTTTAACGGCTTCAAGCTCAGCCAATCCCGCTTCAGGTTCAGGGGAGATGCGCCGGGATTCTTCAAATTTGCATTCTTTGGGAATAATCTGTTTTGTTTCAGTCATAATCCTTATTTCAACCTTGTATATTTTTTTATCCGAGCCGGGATAAATATTCATGAACCTTCATGGCCGCTTTTTTCCCATTGGCCATGGCTTCTACCACCGTGGAAGACCCCTGGGCAAAATCACCGGCCACAAACACCTTAGGCAGATTTGTGGCCAGGCTGCCGTTATCCGGTTCCAGTTTCTTTCCACCCAGACCATTGATCAGGCCGTCATGATCGGCTTTCTGCCCCACTGCGGAAATGACCATATCCGCGGGTATTGAAAATTCCGACCCTTCAATCTGAACGGGCCTTGGCCTACCCTGACCATCCCGGGCCTTTAATTCGGTCTTGGCGCAGGTCAGACCGGTGATGCGGTGGTCTTGCGTGATAAATTTCAGGGGCATGGTAAAATATTGGATCTCTACGCCCTCAGCCAAGGCGGCCTTGACCTCTTCCCGGTCCGCCGGCATTTCCAGGGGTCCCCGCCGATAGATCAGGAAGACTTTTGCAGCCCCTTGTTTCAGGGCGGAGCGGGCTGAATCCATAGCTGCATTGCCTCCGCCCACCACAATGACCTGCCTTCCCGGTTCAGGTTTCATACCGTCTGAAATACTGCGCAGAAATGTAAGGCATTCCTGGTAGCCCTCATAATTGTCCTCGTTTTCCAGGGCCAGGGTCAGCCCCTTCTGGGTGCCGGTGGCGATGATGACCGCATCGGTCCCGGTTTTTTCAAGGTCCGCCAGGGTGAGGTCTTTTCCAAATTCGATGCCGGTCCGGATCTCAACCCCGGTCTGTCGGATGAAATCAATATCCCTTTGCAGGATTTCCCGGGGCAGCCGGAAGGCGGGGATGGCCCAGGCCAGGAGTCCGCCGGGCCGGTGATAGGATTCGATGACTTCAACCGCATATCCCATCTTCGCCAGTTCATAGGCCGCCGCAAGCCCGGCCGGTCCTGACCCGATGATGCTCACTTTTTTATTCAGGGATGAAACCGGTCTAAGCGGCAAAAGGGACGGGGACACAACATCTGCGGCAAAGCGTTTCAGGGACCGGATGGATAGGGCATCATCCAGATTTCCCCGGACACAGGCGGATTCGCAGGGATGGTGGCAGACGTAGCCGCAGATGGAGGGCAGGGCGTTGGCGGACCGGATCAGCTCCAGGGCCTCTTTATATTGCTTCCTTGCAATGAGCTGGATATAGCCCCGGACATCCTGTGAAATCGGGCAGGCGTTCTGGCATTTGGGTAAGGGGAGGCTGTCCTCCTCCTTTAAATGAACCTGCCCGTCCTGATCCGAATAGATTTTGCCGCGCATCGTGTCTATTTCCTGACGCATTTCAGGCATGAGTTCGGCAGGGCAGGCTTCCATACACGCAGCACAAAGGCTGCAACGTTCAACATCGACAACCGGTTTATGTGTTCTTCCTTCTACGGCCATGAGTTCACTCTTTCCAATTTATATTTTTTTAATGTTAAGCCCGATCTCTTGTCCCAGTGCCAAGGCTTTTCGATTGACTTCCAGAAACCGCGGGGCGCTGTTTTCTTCCAGGGCCTTGACCAGGGACGATTGGCTGGTGAGTCCCGTCAGGACGGCTGCCGCAGCAAGCATGACCATATTGGCGGCCTGCTTGTTGTTCAGATCCTTGATGGCTCTGTCCGTGGCCGGCACGCCGGTCTGGACCACGCCCGGAAGGGTTTCGGGTTTGACCAGGAGATCGTCATAAATAATCAGGGCATTTTCCTTTGACAACTGCCCCAAGGATTCTTCATAGGCTTTCTGGGAAAAGGCAATGAGGATGTCCGTGCTGATCATATGCGGAAATTTAATCGGATCCTCGGCCACAATCACGTCATACCGGGCCGTTCCGCCCCTGGCCTGGGCGCCGTAGGCGCTTGAACCGGCCACCCAGCGGCCGTCCTTGATGGCGGAATGGGCTAAAAGAGTTCCGGCCAGCACCACACCCTGGCCTCCGAATCCGATCAAACGGACTTGTTTGACGTTACTCATGGTTAAACTCTCCTGTGATGATTTTGGTCTTTAAAAGGTCTTTGTCCATCCCTTTTGCCTGTTCCCGGGTGATGCAGTCCTGCATCAGGGCCTTGAGCATCTGCACCGATGAATCGGCTTTGTTGCGGCGGCCAAACTGGGTCGGGCAGGGGGAAAGGGCTTCAATGAAGGTAAAGGCTTCGGTCCCCAGGGCTTTTTTAATGGCGGCCATGAGGACCAAGGGCTGGGTCACGCTGAAGCGGGCCGCATATTCGGCTCCGGCGCCCAGTACCAGGCGGCAGAGATCAAAAGGCCGGTAAGGGTTGCCTTCAAGGGTGGTAGCGGTGACGGTGCCCAGGGGGGAGGTGGATGCCACCTGGCCGCCGGTCATGCCGTAAATCATGTTGTTGGCACAGATGACGGTTAGGTTGGTATTGCGGCGGGCCGCATGGATCAGATGGTTGCCGCCGATGGAGGTCAGGTCCCCGTCCCCGCTGATGACGATGACTTTAAGCTTGGGGTTGGCCATCTTGGCGCCGGTGGCAAAGGCAATGGCCCGGCCGTGAAGGGTATGCAGGGTGTCCCCGTTAAAATGGGGGCTGGGGATCCAGGCTGCACACCCGATGCCGGAAACAAATAAGATGTTTTTCATATCCAGTTGCAAATCTGCAATGGCCCGCAAAATAATGTTCATCAAAATCCCATGCCCGCATCCCGGGCAAAAGGGTGTTGATTTTATTTCCTGCCGTAAATAGGCATCCAGATCCCTTGCCATTATATTATCCTCTCTATATGCGCGATGATGTCTTTGGGGTGAATGATTCTGCCGTTGGTCTGATGATAGGGGATGACCTCACAATCGGCATATTTCCGGATCTCTCCGTATACCTGCCCGCTGTTCATTTCCGGAACAAATAGTTTTTTTCCGAGCTTGCCGATATGGCTGATCAGATCATCGGCAAAGGGCCAGATGGTTTTGAGCCGCAGCAGCCCTGCTTTTTTTCCCGATTTGCGAAGTTGGTCCACGGCAAAAAAAGCACTCCGGGCCGTAAACCCATAGGCCACCACGATGACCTCGGCATCATCCAGGGAATAGGACTCGCTCTGGATGATGTTCTCCCGGTGATTCAAGATTTTGTTGTTGATACGTCCCACCAGCCTTTCATGAACCGCCGGGTCATCGGTTTTGCGGACCCCGAATTCATTATGGGTGGAACCCGTAACCGTAATGCTCTCACCTTCGCCAAAGGAGGGCATGGGCGGCACCCCGTCTTTTTCTTCGGTGCCGAAGGGAGCAGCCCCGCTTTTTTTATACCGGTTTTTGATCTGCACAAGAGGGCTGATGTCCATTCTTTCCCGCAAATGCCCCACTGCTTCATCCGCCATGACAAATACCGGCACCCGGTATTGTTCGGCCAGGTTAAAGGCATCAATGGTCTGGTCATACATTTCCTGAACCGACCAGGGAGAAAGCGCAATGATCTGGTAATCCCCATGGGACCCCCATTTGGCCTGCATGAGGTCTCCGCTGCCGACCTTGGTGGCCTGGCCGGTGCAGGGACCGGCCCGCTGGATATCCACCAGCACCAGGGGGGTTTCAGTGAAAACCCCGTATCCGAGGGCTTCCTGCATGAGGCTGAAGCCCGGTCCCGATGTGGCAGTCATGGCTTTGGACCCGGACCAGGAAGCACCGACCACCGAACAGATGGAGGCAATTTCATCTTCCATCTGCATGAACACGCCGGCCACCTCTTTGAGTCGTTGAGACATGCGCTCCATGATTTCGCTGGAAGGCGTGATGGGGTAGCCTGCATAATAGCGGCAGCCGGCGGCGATGGCGCCTTCTGCGGCCGCTTCATTGCCCGTAAAAAAATAGCTGCCCGGCGTTAAGGCGCTCTTGACTTCCTTTGTGTCATTCATAATTCACCATCCATATTCTGTTCTTCTCAGAGACTGTTTTATACTAACCCAAGTCCTGACGATTTTCAAATTCATTTCATGCCGTTTACTATAAATGTAATTAAAAATAAAATCAAATATAAAATTAAATTCATTTGATTTTTTTCCCGGATGCCCATGGTGAGGCGTTGGGATTTTTTCAGGGTTCTTAAGGATAGGAAAACAGCCAAGGCTATTGTAATTAAAATTTACTCCCAATTTAATTACAAAATTGAAATTTAAAATGAATTCATAATTTACTTTTTTGTAATTAATAATTTTATTCAACCTATCGATAAGGTCAAAATAAGGTTCAAATATTTTTTTAATTTTCAGAAAAGCTTTTGCCTGTAAGCTATTCTTCCTGTTCCGGAGAAATTGAATAGTTATTGGCATGTCATTTGCATTTTGCCATTAGGTTTACCATTATTAATTTGCGGAGGAGATCTATGTCAGGGAAAATAAAGGGTTCCATTTCAGCATGGGTACTGTTCCTTTTACCGGAAATTATATTTGCAGCCGACGGCTCGGTGATCGATACCGGAAGCACCAGTTGGATGCTCATTTCCACGGCTCTCGTATTGCTTATGATGCCGGGACTGGCAATGTTTTACGGAGGACTGGTCAGATCTAAAAATGTGTTGGGAACCATGATGCATACCTTTGTGGCCATGGCTGTTATCGGTGTTCTATGGGTTATCTGTGGATATTCTTTGACATTCGGCAAAAATATTCTTGGCGGTTTCATTGGATGGAACCCGGATTTCTTTTTCTTAAAAGGCATTGATGAAGTGATTACCGGCGGTATCCCTGAATATATCGTTGCCATGTTCCAGGGAAAATTTGCCATTATTACACCGGCACTGATCAGCGGCGCCATGGCTGAAAGGGTCTATCTTCGCGGATATATCATGTTCATTGCTCTCTGGTTTCTGGTGGTTTACTGCCCGCTGTGCCATTGGGTATGGGCCTCTGAAGGATGGCTTTTCAATACAGGCGCTGCCGGCGTTATCGACCTGGCAGGAGGGCTTGTGATTCACGTATCCGCCGGAGTCAGCGCTTTGGTGGTTGCCATTTTCCTGGGGCCGAGACTTGGGTACCAGAAACTGGCCGCTCCACCCAACAATCTTGTCATGACCCTGATGGGTGCCGGATTGCTCTGGGTAGGATGGTTCGGGTTTAATGCCGGTTCTACCCTTCAAAGCGGCCTTGACACAGCCAGGGCCCTGACGATGACTCAGATTTCTGCGGCTACCGGGGCTTTAACATGGCTTTGTATAGAAGGGATTATTTACAGAAAGGCATCTGCCTTGGGATTTGCATCCGGAACCCTGGCAGGCCTCGTGGTCATCACCCCGGCGGCTGCAGTGGTCCTGCCGGTGGGTGCCTTTTTTCTGGGTGCCGTGTCCTCCATTGCCTGCTTTTATGCAGTTCAAATGAAAAATAAACTGGGATATGATGATGCCCTTGATTGTTTCGGTATTCATGGCGTCGGCAGCGGACTGGGTGTCATTTTGTTAAGTTTTTTTATCAGGGATTCCTGGCTGGCCAATGCTTCAAAGGCTGCAGGCAGAGCATGGACGTCTTTTGATCAGCTTTTTGTTCAGCTTAAAGGACTTGGGGCAACCATTTCACTTGCCGTTATCGCTACCGTCCTCCTGTGTATTCTTGTTGAAAAAACCGTTGGGTTCAGGATGGACCCGGAAAATGAATATATCGGGATGGACCAATTCCTTCACGGTGAAAGAGGGTATGATTTTTCCTAGGCGGTTTCTTTTGTACCGGCTATGGATATTCGATAGGATTCCCTTAAGTGTCAAGGTCTATGAACCGGCCTTTTATCATGATCCGGA
>JAABTB010000219.1 GCA_011390085.1 Desulfobacula sp. | reverse complement strand
CATCTGTTCTCTGGCCATGGGGTTTCTGCTGGACTGGATATATGTCCTGTCAGGCATTCAGGCCGGCGCAACTATAGGCCAGGCGTCTGAAATCATTCCCTATCCCGTCCAACTGGCGGGAGCCCTGATCCTTACCCTTCTGATGGCCTGGAATACAATTTCAGGCATGCGGCATTTACCCGGCCAGGCTCCTGCAAGCTGATCTGACCCGGCCCGTCAAACCCTTGAAAAAGATTATTGTTGAGACGATAAATACGGCTCCAGCAGGGAAAAGCCCCTATGCATCGGATTTCAAAACCGTATTTGATGTTCTTCCCGATTACCGAAAAATCACGCTTTACCGGAAGCCGGCATAAAGAACATTGAAAATACCCGTCAACATGATAAAATAGCTAAAATTTGCCGAAGCAGAGCAGCTCGCCCTATATACTAAAGAAAGGATTCCCTGTGAAGTCCAAAGCCCTTGAGATCAATCTGTCGGATACAAAGGTTGACGTCGGAATCGATGAAAAATATGCCGCCCTTTTAAATATCGTGTCCTCCTATGTGGGCATTCTCAACCGGATGAATATATTTTTACAGGAATTGTCCCACCCCTATAAAAACTGGGGATTTATTGTCAGCGAAACCCGGTATTTCTCCATTCAGAATTTTTACCTTTTCAGGCAGGATCCGAATGGGGATAAGGCCCTCGCTCTTTTTGCAGGCATTTATATCACCGCCTTTGAATCCAATTCCAACCCAAAGCTGAAAACCGAAGCCGCCGATAACCTCATGCTGTTTTTACAGCATATTGTCAAAGAATCCGGCCCTGATCTGCATCGGTTTCTCCATGTCATTAAAGAAACCATCGAGAAAATTGAAACCTATGATGAAGCTTCCTTTTATTATTTTATCAAATCCTATTACCAGCCGGACAAAATCGCAGAAGCCCTTTTAAAAAGCCTGAAAAATGAAGATGCAGACTTTTTTAAATCCATCAACCCCTTCCTGGTCAAATTCCACGACGGTTCCTTCCATTACTGGCTCAGTCAGGAAGACCCCCTGGCCTGGGTCGGCCAGAGCATGGACATCGGGCAACTGGATCAGGAATTAAAGGATATCTTAAACGAGGTGTCCCACAGCCGCATCCGTTCCTGGCAAAAAGATCTTGAATCCATTATCCAGATCCTGGATAAGGACCCGGTCCGGGCAACGGAAGCGTTAACCGGCCTGGTGAGCTTTCAGGACTTTGTCAGCCGGATCTGGGCCGTCCCCCAGAAGATCATGAACAAAAACGGCAATGAGACAGCCGGCCGGTACCTGAAACTCGTTTTTCTGTTTTATATCATTCATATTCCAGGGCTTTCCGCCATCCATGTCCAGGCCCTGCGCGACATCAACACTACCCTGACCCGGCTCATCGGCGATGCTGATTTTAAAAAAGACATCAATATCATCAACCAGACCTTTTCTTTACTCAAAGAGCATAAGGGGAAATACCCGGAAACGGTTCTGGACTGCATCCATAAGATAGGAGAAGCGGTTTACCGGACATCCAAAATCGATCTCATCCATCATTTTATCGACCGGGCCGTGGACCACGGGTTCCAGTTTCCCATGATCGAAGGTACCGGCGAGGACTGGCAGATCAAGAGCAATACGGCCCATGTCAATAATATCCGGGTATTCCTGGATCTCATCAGCCAGGACCCGAAAAAATCCAGGCGCCTTTTATCCGCCCTCATCATCTCCCTTGCCATCGGAGGGGTATTCATAAAGGATACGGATCTTTTCCCCAGGGATATCACCAAATTTCTGAATTCCGATATCGGCCCTGTCTTCAACCTGGTCAAACAGCTTTCAAGACTCTTGCCCGCTTTTTTCAATGAAATCGGGGCCGAAGGAAAGTTAAGGGATATTTCCACACAATTGGACGAGTCCTGCCAGAGAAAAGACCGGCTCATCCATTTTTTAAGAAAGCAATGCCATGTGGAATCCTCCAGCCGGATCGTGGATTTTATCCGGGAAGTCATTCTTTTCTGGAAAACAGGGGAGAAAACCGCCCTTGAGACCTATCTTCCGCCATCCATTTATGAAGACATCACCGCATCAGGGACCTTTGTGGACGGACCCAGGATGATTCTGAACTCGCCTGAATTTAAAGAAATCCATTTCCCCGAGGACAACCTCATTCATACCGAGGAGGCCCTCCATCATCTCATAGATGCCGTTGAAGGGGTGTCGGACCTGGACCGGTCCAGGGTCAAAATGATCTTTGGATTTTACAGGCTCTTAAACCAGAAATACCGGATGGATCACCTGGAAATCAAAAAATACCTGTCTTCCTTTAATACGGAAAACCTGCCGGATACGGGCAAACTTGTCTCGGCCCTGGAAGAAAAAAACCTGGAAAATAAAATCACGGTCCTTCTCTCCTATATGCAGGATCTCAAAGAGATTATTCTTTCGGATAAAATCTATGAGGTCAACGAAGCCATCTATCATAAACGCCATTTTGCCGTGGATATCCCTTCCATGTATGGCAGTTACAATGAGGCAAAATTTGATGCCATGGGGCTGACCCTGAGAGTTGAAAGCATCCTCAATGTCCTGTTTGAAGAATTGATCAACAGCATTGATCTCCAGGTCATCACCAAGTCCACCTTTAAACGGATCTACAGCATTCTGAGCCTTTTTTTAAAGGCCCTGGCCCTGGACGGTATCAACTCCAACCAGTTAAATGTCCAGATGGATTTCCTGAAAGCCTCCGTTGACATCAGAACCTGCTCCATCAGTCAGTACCTGGACATCTTCAAAGGCCTTCTCCGGTCGGTGGCAGACATCATTAACGACCATTTCCATACGATTCATTCCGCCAATCTGTTTCATATTGAAGCCAGAATCGGGAAAAACCGGATCCTGAAAAAATACCTGCCGGGCGAGCCCGGCAAACAGGAATCAAAACTGGACCAGAGAGTGGCTGAAATCTTTTTCATGGACCGCATTGCCACCTCCATCGGGCTGCAGCAGATTGATGTGTTTTTGAACCGGATCCTCCACACCCTGATTCAGCAGTCGGAAAAGCTTTCGCCTGTCCACCTGAGCCGGTTGCTCAATTATGATCCCAAATGCTCGGTCATTGAAATCGGAAGTGACGACCCCATCAGCAACAATATCATCTTCCTGGGCAACAAGGGGCTGAACCTCATCAAGCTCAAAAACCTGGGAATTCCCGTCCCCGAAGGATTCATCATCACAACGGAAGTCTTCAAATGCCGGGAAATCATCAACCAGTACAGACCGGCCAATATCAATTTTAAAAAATTTGTAAACAAAATGGTCACTCTTCTGGAAAAAAGAACAGGCAAAAATTTTGGCAACCCCAAAAACCCGCTGTTATTGTCTGTTCGAAGCGGGTCCTCCATTTCTCAACCCGGAATGATGGATTCTTTTCTCAATGTGGGTATGAACGAGGAAATTGCCTCCAGCCTTGCCAAAACCAACCGGAACCCCTGGTTTGCCTGGGACAGCTACCGCCGGTTTATCCAGGTCTACGGCATGGCTTCCGGTATTAAAAGGGATACCTTTGATGAGATCATTGATCAAAAGAAGAAGAAATACAAGGTTCTGTTGAAGCGGTATTTCACCGGGGACCAGATGAAGGAAGTGGCCCTGGCCTATAAACAATTATTAAAGGCCTCCCATATCCGGCTGAACGAATCCCCCTTTGACCAGCTTTATCTGGCCATTGACCAGGTCTTTTCTTCCTGGGAATCCAAAAGGGCAAAGGATTACCGGCGGATCATGGGGATTTCCGATGACTGGGGAACGGCCGTGACAGTTCAATCCATGGTGTTCGGAAACCTGTCCCGGCAATCCGGCTCAGGTGTGGTGTTCAGCCACAGCCCGAAACTCCCCGGCGATGCGGCCAGACTCTGGGGGGATTTTACCATCGGCAACCAGGGAGAAGACGTAGTGGCAGGGCTGGTAAAAACCCTTCCCATTTCCGAAATTCAAAGGGACCTGGAAGAGCGGGAATCAAAAATCAGCCTGGAAGAAAGCTTCCCCGCCATCTATGCGGAGCTTAAAAGAATCATCTATCAGCTCCTGTTTGATGAAGATTGGAATCCCCAGGAAATCGAGTTCACCTTTGAAGGGGAATCAAAGGAAGATCTTTTTATCCTCCAGGCAAGGGAAATGTCCTTAAGGGACAGAAAAAAGATTGTGGATTTTGATGCCGGCCCTGAAATCCTTGCTGAGGCTTACCTGGGCCAGGGAATCGGCGTCAGCGGGGGAGCCATGAGCGGCAGGATCGTTTTTACCCTGCAAGAAATCGATAATTTCAGAAGGGTTGACCCTGATGCCAACCTGATTTTGCTCAGAAACGATACCGTACCCGATGATATTCTTGAAATTGACGCCGCCGACGGCATCCTGACCGCCCGGGGCGGCCTCACCTCCCATGCGGCAGTGGTGACCTATAACCTTGGAAAAACCTGTATCGTGGGATGTGAAAATCTTGTTTGCAATGAACCGGCAAAAGAGTGTATGTTGAACAATATCCGAATGACAACCGGGGATTATATCAGCATCAACGGCCAGAAAGGCTCTGTATATAAAGGCGCTATCAAAATCAATCAACCT
>JAABTB010000218.1 GCA_011390085.1 Desulfobacula sp. | reverse complement strand
GTCCAGGATCCGGGCGCAAAAGAAAGAATTCTAAAAGAACTGGGCGTTGACGAATAAAGGAGAGTTACAAATGGCCGAAGAAAAAAAAGCAGCAGCACCCCAAGAGGTGTCCACAACAGAAGGGGGGTCCCTTCTGGATGAAATCGTCCAGGCAACCCGAATGAAACCTGGTGATGAAGGTTACAGCACGACAAAAATGGGCGTACAGGCCTTTATTGACGAGCTTCTCAAGCCGGGACGCGAGGGGATAAAAATAAGCAAAGACCTGATCGATGAAATGATTACCGGCATTGATTCAAAGCTCAGCCTTCAAATGAATGCCATCCTCCACAATGAAGATTTTAAAAAACTGGAATCTTCCTGGCGATCTCTTAAATATCTGGTGGATCATACGGATTTCAGGGAAAATACCAAGATTGAAATCTTGAATGTGTCAAAACAGGACCTGATGGATGATTTTGAAGATGCACCTGAAATTACAAAATCCGGCTTGTATAAAACGGCATATACTGCTGAATACGGACAGTTCGGCGGTCAACCCTATGGGTTGATGGTGGGAAATTATGAATTCGGCCCCGGCCCCCAGGATATTGCCCTGCTTCAGAACATTGCAAGCGTTTCCACCATGTCCCATGCCCCGTATATTTCAGCGGCAGGCGCAGAGTTTTTCGGCCTTGATGGTTTTGAAGGGCTCCCGAATCTCAAAGATTTAAGCTCCATCTTTGAAGGTCCACAATATGCCAAATGGCAGTCTTTCAGGCAATCGGAAGATTCGAGGAATATCGGGCTTACCGTACCGCATTTTCTTCTGAGGCTCCCCTATGGCCAGGACACTGTGCCTGCCAAGAGTTTTGATTTCAAAGAAGATGTTACAGGCGGCAACAATGATTTTCTCTGGGGCAATGCAGCCTTCACCTTTGCCTCCAGGATGACGGAAAGCTTTGGAAAATACCGCTGGTGTGCCAATATCATCGGTCCCCAGGGAGGCGGTGCGGTTGAGGACCTTCCCCTGTATCAGTATGAATCCATGGGCGGGATTGAAACAAAAATTCCCACAGAAATCATGCTGTCTGAAAGAAGGGAATTTGAACTGGCAGAAGAAGGATTTATCGGCCTTACCATGAGAAAAGGGAGTGATAATGCAGCCTTTTTCTCCGGTAATTCAGTTCAAAAGCCAAAGAATTTTGGAAATACGGCAGAAGGTAAAGCTGCGGAGTTGAATTATAAACTGGGAACCCAGCTTCCCTATAATTTTGTGGTGAGCCGTCTTGCCCACTACATGAAGGTGATTCAAAGAGAAAATATCGGGACCTGGAAAGAACGAGGAGAGCTTGAAGATGAACTCAACAACTGGATCAGGCAATATGTTTCAGATCAGGAAAAACCAGGGCCTGGGGTAAGAAGCAGAAGACCGCTCAGAAAAGCACAGATAGAGGTTACGGATGTTGAAGGTGAGCCTGGCTGGTACAGGTGTTCGCTTAAACTTCAGCCCCATTTTAAATATATGGGCGCATCTTTTACCCTTTCGCTTGTTGGAAAACTTGACAAAGCTTAAATTTTAACCAAAGGAGGGCAGCACCATGGCAATGACATCATATTTAAAAGTGGAAGCCAATGAACAAGGCCAGATCAAAGGGGATTGTGCCCAGAGCGGACGAGAAGACCTGATCCTGGTATACAGCATTGATCACAAGGTTGAAATACCCCGTGACACCCATACCGGTCTTCCCACCGGCCAGCGTATTCATAAACCGCTTCAGATCGTCAAACACAAGGATAAAAGTTCACCAGGCTTGTTCCAGGCCTGCTGCTCAGGCGAGCAAATGAAACTAGAACTCAAATTTTTCCGGATTAATGATAAGGGAAAAGAAGAGCACTATTTTACCATCAAACTTGAAAAAGCCATTATCGTTGAGATGCAGGAATACAATCCATTAACCTTTCTTGAGGAAAACAAGCCTTATAAAGATATGGAATCCGTTCTTTTTACCTATGAAAAAATCATCTGGACATATGAGCCGGATGGAATAGAAGCGGAAGATTCCTGGGCAGCACCCAAAGCATAACCTGATCAACAGGATAGCGTTCATCAACAACCGGCAGGTCTTAAGATTAACTTCAGACCTGCCGGTTTAAAACCCGGGAAACGTTTTTTATCATGCCTGAACTGACATTGCTGGAACGGATCGAATCTTTTGAATCCGAAGAAAAGGAAATTGAAGAAAACCCTGCGGAAAAGGAAATAAGATCCATTATTGCACATTTGAGAAAACTCTTAAACACCAATAAAGGAAGTGTCCAGATCGCAGATGATTACGGCATGCCGGATATGACCGTTTTTGCAGGCGGCGGCATTTCAGAGACAATGGAAAAAATTGAAAAAGCGGTTTTTGAAGTGGTCAGGAAATATGAAAAAAGGCTGTCCAAAGTTAAAGTGAAGATCGAATCCAACGGAAATGATGTGTTGAATATTAATTTTCGGCTGGAAGGCGTTCTGACCCGGTATGAAAACACGCCGGTTTTTCTTGAAACCTCTGTCCGGCCCGGGGGCAAATTCAGGATAAAAGGACAGGGAAATACAATTGTTTAATAAATATTATCAAAACGAACTGCACAAATTAAGGGAACTGGCCAAAGAATTTTCTCAGGCACACCCTGCCGCAGCACCCATGCTGAGCAGTGAATCTGTTGACCCGGATGTGGAGCGGCTGCTGGAAGGCACTGCATTTTTAACAGGACATCTTCAGCACAAGATTGATGATGATTTTCCTGAAATTGTCCATGGGTTGATGGATATTGTCTATCCCCATTATCTAAGACCGATTCCTTCAATTTCCATGGTTTGTTTTACACCCAGACCGTCTCTTTTAGAGAGCATCAAAGTTCCTGCAGGGACGTTTTTATCCTCCAGGGAAAAAAACGGATTAAAATGCCGATTTCAGACCTGTTCAAATCTTGAGGTCCACCCGCTGAAAATTGTTTCCGCCAAGAGTTCAACCGATGCCAAAGACTATAAAATGTCGATCACCATGGCTCTTTCCGGGCTCACCTTATCCCAGTGGAATCCGGATAAAATTTCTTTTTTTCTTTCCGGCACCTATGCCAAAACCTCGGATATATTTGCCTGTTTTACAAAATATATTTCCAGGATAAAAATTGTACCGGCAAAGAACCCAAAAGAATACATATTGCCAGAAGACAGTTTTAAAACAACCGGATTTGACAAGGAGAATTCTCTTTTTCCCTACCCGGCTCAATCGTTTTCAGGGTTTTCTCTTTTACAGGAATATTTTATTTTTCCCCAGAAATTTCTATTTTTTGAATTGTCGGGGTTAAAAAACTGGCAGGACAGATCCGACGGGAATACCTTTGATATTATCATTGAATTTAACAAACCCGGTTTTGAATTTCCCACAGTGACAAAAGATAATTTTTCTTTATTCTGTGCCCCTGTGATCAATAATTTCCCCCATGAGGCTGAACCTATCCTTGTGGACCATACAAAAGAAAAAATAAGGATCAGGCCGTCATCCGTCACAGGCAGCGGATACCAGATATACAGCGTTGACAGGGTGAAAGGCTTTATCCAGGGAAGTGTAAAGCCCATTGAGTATTATCCCATGGACCATTTCTCATCAGAAACAAAAGACAAATCATTTTATAAGGCCGTCAAATCGGTTTCACCCATAACCGATTTATATGAGGTTTATTTAAGTCTTGCCTATTCAAAGGAAAGAACCGATTTCGGCCGGGAAACCTTAACCATCGATTTGACCTGTACAAACGGTTCAGAGCCCTCAGCCCTGATGCCGGGGGATATCTGCGAGCATACCTCCAATTCCCCCGAACTCCTGGATTTCACCAATATCACCCCTCCCACATCCAATGTTGAACCGCCCCTGGAAGGGGATTCCCTTTGGCGGATGCTTTCCCACATGTCCTTGAACCTGTTGTCCATTAAAGATGCAGACAGCTTTAAAAAACTGCTTCAACTCTATATTTTCCCGGAGAGCCGCGATAAGGGAACCGTTTCAGTCAATCTTAAAAGAATACAGGGCATCCTGGATTTTAAAATCGAAAATGAAGACCGGCTTATCCGGGGAATGGTGGTCAGGGGAGAGAAAATCACCATGACCGTGAGCAAGGATGATTTCGCCTCCATGGGCGATGTTATCCTCTTCGGTTCGGTAATTGATGAATTTTTCAGCAGATACAGCAGCATAAACGCCTATGTCAGGCTATGCATAAATGAAGCGATATCAGGAGAATCCTTTACATGGATGCCGAGAATAGGGAAAACCCCCCTGAAATAATCCGACACCTGATCGCAAAGAGCCCCTCATTTTCCTTTGCCCAGGCGATCCGGCTGTTATTGCATCAGATTTCAAGGCATCAGCAGGAAAACATCAGCCTGAAAGAAATCCTGGAAAACCATATCCGTATCAGACCGGAACTGTCTTTGCGATTCCCCGGAACCGATATAACCCGGATCGAAATAATTGATGAATCACCTTTGAAATATCTAATTTCAGCCACTTTCTTAGGGCTTTACGGCGCTTCATCCCCCCTTCCCACCTTTTACACCGAAGATCTCATCGAGGAATTTAATGATGACAAGTCCATAAAACGCGATT
>JAABTB010000217.1 GCA_011390085.1 Desulfobacula sp. | reverse complement strand
AAGGCAAAGTCCATGCCCCATTTGGCCGGGTCCACCGGGCCGGACCCGATGATATTGCCCAGGACCGTGGACAGGGACCAGGCAAGAAAGAGACAGAATCCGGACCCGGCCAGGAGGGCTGCGTTGGTGTTCCCCTTTTTCCATTGGCTGAGGGAATAGGCCCAGGTCTCATCTACGAGAAAAAACAGGGACAGGTATTTCTGAAACCGGGTCATGTCTTTGAATCGCTCGGTCAGGACGGCCCCCATGAGAAAATGCCGGATGTTCACCACAAAGGTGGTGATGATAATGGCGACCACAGGCAAAGGGGTGACCCACATGTCCAGGGCCACAAACTGGCTGGCTCCGGCAAAGACAAAGGCGCTCATGCACAGCGACGGCAAAAGGTCCAGCCCGGCCTGCCTGGATAGGATACCGAAAACCAGGCCATAGGAGGCAACCCCTAAAGCGATGGGGATTCCGGCTTTGAATCCTTTTATAAATCCCCGTAAAGAAAATTCCATTCTGTGACTCCTGATCCAGACTCATCCGGTCAGGATGCCGGGGTTTCGGATTTTTTTTTGGCTACGCAATAGATGCCGCCCCGGGTCATGCCGGGCATAAAGCATTTGTTGCAGGAAATACATTGGGCACTGTCGGTTTCATGATTCATCCATTTATTCGGCAGGTCCGGCTCCCGGATCAGGGGCCGCGCCAGGGCGATGAAATCCATGCCGTCTTCTGCCACAGCCTTTTCTGCCACGGCCAGGGACCTGAAACCACCCACGCAGATGACGGGGCAGGTGACGGCTTTTTTTATGCCCTGGGCAAGAGAGAGGTTATAGGCCTCCTTTTCCGGTGTATTGATTTTGGTCCGGGCCGGGTTTTTTTCGCCCGAAGCGGCATTGCCCGAAGACACCTCAACGGCATCCATGCCGGCGATGGAAATCTGTCTTGCGATGTCAAGGGCGTCCTCCCGGTTCAACCCGTTTTCAAGGTGGTCCTCTCCATTGAATTTGATGAACACGGGATAGCTCGTCCCCACCCTGGCCCGTATTTTTTCATAGACATCGAAGAGGAAACGGGCTCTGTTTTCAAGGCTTCCTCCGTATTCGTCAGTCCTCTGGTTGGTCAGGGGGCTTAAAAACTGGCTGACCAGATAGCCGTGGGCCCCGTGAATCTGAACCCCGTCAAATCCCCATTCTTTGGCCCGTGCGGCAGCCCTGGCAAAGGCGTCGGTAATGTCTTCGATCTCCAGGATGGTCAGGGCCTGGGGGATTTCCGGGAAGGCCGCCGCCTTTATGGCCGACGGGGCCACCGGTTTTCGTCCGGCAGCTTTTAAATCGGCCTGGCCGCCTGCGTGTACAAGCTGACAGGCAATTTTTCCGCCCAGGTCATGGACGATGCGGGTCAAATGTTTAAAATCTTCGGCAAAGGCATCTGTGTAAATTCCCATTTTGCCGGGCAGTTGTTTGCCGTCGGGCCGGACATAGGTATACCCTGAAATGATGAGCCCGATGCCGCCCTTCACAAGATCTGCATAATAGTCCGTGAGTTTCTGGGTGGGCCTGCCCTCCGGGTCGCACATCCCTTCCCAGGTGGCGGATCGTATCATCCTGTTTTTCAATTTCAGCGTTCCGATAAAGCCGGGTTCAAAGAGTGATGCCATTTTGTTTTCTCCTGCGTCCGTGGGTTTCCTGTTCAATGCCTGTTTTTCACATTCATACCGGATAAACCGGGGTGAAGTCAATTGTGAATTGCCTTTCTATCCCAGTGTGGTAATGATAGGAAAACGGATACAGAACAAAATTGAAGCATCATGGCGGAGAAAGATCGGGAAAAAAAAAGGAGATGGGCATGGAAAAGAAACTTCACTACGGATGGATCGTCATTTTTATGGGACTTATCACAACGGTTGCGGCCCACGGTTTCGGGCGGATGGCCTATACCCTTCTCTTGCCCGCCATGAAGGACGGGCTTCAGTTTGATTATACCCAGCTCGGCCTTCTGGGGACGGGGAATTTCATCGGCTATCTTTCCATGGCCATTATCGGCGGCTTCCTGGCGGCCCGGTTCGGCACCCGGACCGTCATTGCCCTTGCCCTTGTCCTCATGGGGATCACTATGATCCTGACGGGGCTTGCCCGATCCTTTGGGTTTGCCTTTGCCATGCGGCTTCTGACCGGTCTTGGGAACGGGGCTGCCTATGTCCCGGCCATGGCCCTGGGGTCGGCCTGGTTTGCTGTGAAAAAGCGGGGCTTTGCCACGGGCATTGTGTCCGGCGGCATCGGGCTGGGCATGTTTTTATCCGGAGTCATTGTCCCCTTTATTTTGAAATCCTATGAAAGAGATGGCTGGCGCTATTCCTGGTATATTCTGGGAACTTTGGTCCTGGCGGTCGCCGGGGTTGTCTTCATTTTTTTAAGAAATCAACCGGCCGACAAGGGACTTTTGCCCGTGGGCCAGGAGAAAAAAGAAGAAAGCCCGGCAGCACCGGTTCAAGGCAAGGTTTCGTCCCTGGACTGGGGTAAGGTGTATAAGATGAAAGCCCTCTGGTATCTGGGCATTGTCTATTTTTTTTACGGCCTGTCCTATATTATCTATGTGGTGTTCTTTGCCGCCTACCTGGTCAAGGAAATGGGCCAGACCCAGGCCTGGGCCGGGGGCCTCTGGGCCACGGCCGGGGGGCTCAGTATTTTTTGCGGGGTGATCTGGGGAAGCATTTCCGACCGGATCGGCCGGGGAAAGGGCGCGGCCTTTGCCTATCTGGTCCTGGCGGCAGCCTATCTTGTGTTTGCCCTGGTCAGGGTTGAGGCCGGATTTTATCTCTCGGCCTTTTTATTCGGCCTCACCGCCTGGAGCATACCCACCATCATGGCGGCCACGGCCGGGGATTTTGTCGGGCCTAGACTGGCCCCGGCAGGCCTTGGATTCATCACGCTGTTCTTCGGCATCGGGCAGTCCGTCGGCCCGGCCCTGGGCGGATACCTGGCCGATGCCAGCGGCTCCTTTACCCTTCCCTTTTTTGTGGCAGGGGGGATATCGTTATGCGGTATGGTATTTTCTCTGTATTTAAAAAAACCGGTTCAAGAGATGTAGTCAGGACGTGTAAAATGGACGAAAAAACCCGAGACAAGACAATTGCCGATCACATTCAGAAAGACGCCTTTGCCAACCATCTGGGAGCCCGGGTGGAAATCGTTAAACCCGGCCATAGCCGGGTATTTCTGACGGTCAATGAAAATATGACCAATTTCCACGGCACCACCCACGGCGGGATTATCTTTGCCGTCGGCGACATGGCCTTTGCCGCTGCCTGCAATTCCCACGGCAGGGTGGCAGTGGCCCTCAATGTCAGCATTGCCTATTTAAAGCCCAGTTATGCCGGAGACCGCCTGATGGCCGAGGCCAAAGAAGTCTATAACGGCCGTCGGACCTCATTATATGATATCGGTATCTATAACGAGGTCACCGGTGACCTTATTGCCAGAAGCCAGGATCAGGCCTACCGCATGAACCAGTGGATCGTTCCGGAGCAGTAAGCCTGTCCTCGCCCGATTATTCGACCTTCAGGCGGATATGGTGGGATTCAAGAGTGTCGTTGACCGCCTCGGTCATTTTGCCCAATGTCACATTGGAGGCGAATGTTTTCCCGTTACTGATTATTTTTATGTCCGGGCAATTGTTTTTGGTCAGCTTTAAAAGCACGCCCAGTCCGAAACTTTTTGTTATTTCAAATGGTTTTTCTTCGTTTGTCATGGTTTTTTCCTCCCTGCCGGATCCAGTCTTATTTTCGATTCCGGAATGAATCATTAAATAGTAGTATCGGCACAAAAAAATAAAAATGCAATTCCCATGCCGGATCAATTTGCGGCCGGGGAAACGGCCAGAGATAATATCCTGTTTAATAATAAGGCCTTGCGTTTTACAGGGTTTTTTCTGATACTGAAACAGTTTCAAAAGCTTTGCCGGGTGGAAGGACCCATCTCCTGGGACGGGATGTGTGGTCATATGCTGCCACTCCTGTCCGGTTCTTTCGGAGCCCCGGTGTTTCATTGGAACCCGGTGAGACAGTTCTGTCTTATCACAATCAGGGATGGTCGGGCTCCCTGGATCGCCAAAAGGTTCCTGTTCAATGAAAGGTTGACAATGGCCAAATGTCCTTGATAATATCCATGTAAATCACAAAAGGGAGCTATCGATATGCATGGATATATCCAGAGGGCTATTGAAATAGAACTACGCCGGGCACTGGGCCGTTCGCCTGCTGTAGCTATTCTTGGCCCCCGGCAATGCGGAAAGTCCACAACCGCGAAGATGTTGCTTGGAGACAGCCCTTCCGTCTATCTGGATCTCCAGGATCGGGTGGATCGAAATAAGCTCACAGAACCTGAACTTTTTTTTGATCATTACCGCGACAAACTGATCTGTCTTGATGAGATCCAGCTCATGCCCGAGTTTTTTTCCGTGCTTCGTTCGGAAATTGATAAAGACCGGAGGCCAGGCAGGTTTTTAATTCTGGGGTCTGCCTCCCGTGACCTGATCCGCCAATCCACCGAATCTCTTGCCGGTCGTATTGCTTATACGGATCTCACCCCTTTTTTGCTGAAAGAAATTGCCCATGTCTCATCCTGGTCTGATCTCTGGCTGCGGGGGG
>JAABTB010000216.1 GCA_011390085.1 Desulfobacula sp. | reverse complement strand
GAATAACTAAAAACCGTATTTTTTAAAATCCGGGTGTTGCCGAAAACGGATGCGATATTCTGCCAGGATTCCCCGACATTGTTGTCGTTACTGGTGTAGGCAATGTGAGCGTTGATGTCTGTGAACTGGGTAGGATTGAATTTCCCGTCAAGTGAGGCATTATGTAAAAGGCCATCACGGGTATCGAAATTTTTATAATCCTTATAGACCGGGTTGTAGGCCAGATAAATCTCACTTCTCTTATCCAGAAAACCAATGGTAAACCCCAACCCATAGCTTGTAATAAATTCTTCCTGTTTGTTGGTGGTGGTTTTTAAATAATTATCGCTGTATTCTTCGGATATGGTCAAGGTAGGGATGATCTGGGTGACCATTTTTGAAAATGCAACGGAAGGGGGAAAAAATAGAACCAAAAGGACTGATATCAATGCCGGGACGTATTTCTGAAAGTTTAGATTTTTTGCCATTACTGCCTCCCTGTTATGAGACTCTGTTCATTTAGGGCACAACGATGATGTCATCGGCCTTAAGAAGAATGTCTCTTTCCAATTTTCCTTTTGCTATATCATTATAATTGATTTTAAAGACCTGTTGCTTGCCGAGTTCACGCCTGAAAAGAATAATTTCACTTTTGGAAGCCCATTCCGTAAAACCCTTGGCCAGGGCAAAGGCTTGAACTGCCGTCAGTTTTTTCACAAGGGGGTATTCTCCGACGGCTTGGACTTCACCCAGAATATAGTATTTCTGACTGACCGGTCCCACAAGGGTTACCGTTACATTGGGAGTCTCAACAAAATCAGCCAGTTTTTCTTCAATGGCCTCTTTCAATGCCACAGTGGATTTGCCCTCGGCCTGAAGGTCGCCCAGAAGCGGAAAAGTGATTTTACCGTCGCTTCTGACCTGAAGTTGATCAAAAGAGAGATCCGGCTCTTTCCACGTGCTGATTTTCAGAACATCTCCGATGCCGATCAAATAATCCTCGGCAATACTTAAAGAAACCGAAGACAGAAAAAGAACAACAATAAAAATTATGGACTTCATCTTGATTTTAAACATGGCTCCGCCTTTTCGATTACATCGAATACATGGGTTAATAAATTGTTTTTACAGCCCTATTCTAACGTCTTACCTTGCTCCCCGGCCAAAAAGCACGGTTTTAACCGTACGCAGAACAATGATGGCATCCATTGCAAGGGACATATTTTTTATATAAAAAAGTTCATAGTTTAGTTTTTCAATCGCGTCTTCAAGGGTGGCGCCATAATCATAGCATACCTGGGCCCAGCCTGTCAGTCCCGGTTTAACATTAAACCGCTGGGAATAAAAGGGGATTTGTTTTCCAAGCTCATCGGTAAAATGCTTTCGTTCCGGTCTCGGACCCACAAGGCTCATTTTTCCGGTAAACACTTCACAAAGCTGAGGGAGCTCATCAATCCTGAATTTCCGGATAAATTTGCCCACCCTTGTGATCCGCGCATCATTGTCTTGGGCCCAGACCGGCCCTGTCAATTTTTCAGCGTCAGCCCGCATGGACCTGAATTTATGCATCATATATTCTTTCTGGTAAAGCCCTACCCTGTCCTGGGAGAAAAAAACAGGTCCCTTGGAATCGATTTTGATCAGGATGGCGATAACCAGGAATAAAGGCGAAAAAAGGATGAGCATGATGGATGACAGCACGATATCTTCAATCCTTTTAAAAAAGGCCTGGGTCCGGGATTTTCTGAATCCATGGGAAAAAATCAGCCAGGAGGGATTGATTTTGGTCACAAGGACCTTTCCGGTCAGCATTTCATAAAATGAGTTGCCCTCAATGACTTCAATCCCGGCAGTCCGGCATTGAATCAATTCGTCCGTTGGGAAATCTCCTCTTCTTTCCTTTAATGCCACTACCACTTTTTTAATATCCATTTCAGAAACAATCCGGCAAAGCTCTTTTTTATCTTTGCGTGCCATCACATGATCCGGCATATCCATGGGGTATGCTTCGTCTTCCGAGTCCGGGATCATAACGGACACCGTGTAACCGCAATCAATGGTGCCGACGATTTCTTTATAAATATCAACGGCAAGGCTGCTGGAACCGAGGATAATAATGTGCTCGTTAAATATCCCTTTGTTTAGGACCTGGATATACAGCAACCGCCAACCGATGATAAAAATCATCAGAAAAACAATGCTTAAAATAAAAATCTTTTGATCAATAATGGCCAGAGGAAAGAAAAAATAAACAAAGGCCAGGGCGATGGAGGTTATACCCAAGGCCTGAAGGAGCCGGATACCGGTTTCGGTTAAAGTTGAGGAGACATCAAAATCATACAGGTCGTTATAATAGAGGCAGGTCTGACATATAATGGTGATGAGAAGTATCCGTAAAACCAGCAGGACACCATAGATGTATGAACTGGAAAAGGTCAGAAGTACGGTGGACAGGAGTACGGACCCAAAGATAATGAATCCTTCAAGAATGAAAAAAATGATATTTCTTATGGGAAAATACTGTTTTAAAAGCCTTAGCATGTTTTAAAAGAGATCCCTAATTATTTGCCATACCCGTATCCGTATTTGTAATATCCATATCCTTGACCGGCTCTCTTTTCAGCAAAATTCTGAACCACACCGATGATTTTTTCTCTGCCGTAAATATTAATAACATCCTCAACATCTTTTTTCCGAGTTTTTCCATGGCGAATCACCAAGATAACCCCATCCACCTGCCGGACAAGGGCATTTGCTTCAGATGTGATATAAGGAGGCGGCGTGTCAATAATAATATACCGGTCGCTGTAGCGTACTCTAACTTCACGGATAAGCCTTCTCATTTGTTCTGAAGATAAGAGCTCCGATGGATTTTTCGGTATGGCACCGGCCGGCAAAATGGTGAGTTTGCTGACAAAGGTATTTACAAGCAGAGGAGATAAAAGTATTTCCTGGGATAAATATTCGCTCAAACCTGGTCCCTGGACCAGATTAAAAATGGAATGAATCTTTGGGGAACGAAGGTCGCAGTCCATTAAAAGAACATGTTCGTCAATGTTCTGGGCAATACTGACGGCAAGGTTGGAGGCGACAAAGGATTTTCCTTCCCCTGGGGAAGCACTGGTGATCATGATGCTCCGAGGCGGGGTTCCTTTTTCCGGAAAAAGGATATTGTTTTTTAAAAGCCTGAATTGCTCTGCTTCAATCGAGTCTGGTTTTGTGAGCGTAACAAGGAATGCGCTCAAATTCTGCGGGAGGTCAAAATCAAATTCTTCCGTTTGAAGGAAAGTCTTGTGATGACTTTTTGGAGTTTCATTTGTCGTATCCATCATTATTTGGTCATCGTCTGGAAGAGGTATTGTCTGATCAACAACCCTGTCGTAAGAAACAGTTTGTTTTGATTTTTCCAGCGCTTCAAAAATCTTACCCAATTTTATTGCCCCCGGATTAAATATTTAAAGTTGATTTGATAAGATTGATGGTCCGATCTAGACCCTTGGAGTTCAAAATTGCAAAAAAGCTGAATAGAATGACGGCATAGGCGCTGAGAAAGGCAAAAGCAACCAGTTCAATTTTTCTTTTTGCCTTGTCCTGGGGCCATTTCATGGGTGGGATTGCAGCAAGGATCTTCAGTTCAAGATCCTTTTCAATCTCTTCCTCCCGGCGGATGGAAGAGTCAAAAACTTCCAATAAAAAAATAACCCCGGCGCCGATACATAGACCGGAAGCAATGGAAAGTAAAAACAGCATTTTTACATTGGGTGATATAGGCCGTTCAGGCAATCGCGCATGGTCCAGAATCCTGAACTGCTCGCCCTTCTGCTTTTTCTCCATATTAACGGAAAGCTCTGCTTCAAGTTTTCTGTTCATAAGGGAATTAAAAACCGACTGAATATTGCTATAATCTCTTCGTATGGACTGAAGTTCTAACTCCCGCTTGGGGCTATCCTCCACCCGGGTCTGAATTTCTTTCATATGCTGTTCCAGATTGGCGATATCGGATTCGGTTTTTTGAATTTCAGTTTGGATCTGCCTAACCTGGGCACCCTGCTGCATGGCGGCAAAATTCGGCATCTGGGTTGCAGCATCATTGGGGTTGGAGGTTTCGGGATTACCCTCAGCCTCCGCAGCAGCCTTAATTTTATTCTCTTCAATGGAGTTCTCTAATTTTTCAATAGTCTTTTTCATCCTGTGGGCATCGGGATGTTTGTCCGTATATTTTAACAGAAGGGCTTCATATTCATTTTGGGCCGCTATAAGTTTCTGTTCATCTGCCGATGATCCAAGCGAATCCTCTCCATCCATGGAAGAAAACGAATCCCTCATGGTTTGCGATGCCATTTCCCTGGATTGGGCGATCTGGGCCTGAAGCAGACTTAATGAATTCCTGGCTTGAGTCAGTGTCTCATTTTTCATGGTGATCTTCTGCTGGAGTCTATCCAGGGTTCTCAGATTGGTTTCAAGTTCGTCCGGGAGCCCCCCCATGTATTGGGTACGGTATTCGGCAAGCTGATTTTCCCTTTCTTCAAGGGTTTTCCGGGTTTTTTCCAGCTCAGAGTCCAGAAATTCACTGGTGCCGACAGCCTGAGCCTCCCGAACCTTTAAATTTTCATCAATGAAAAAACTGGCCAGGGTATTGACAATTCTCATGACGGTCTGGG
>JAABTB010000215.1 GCA_011390085.1 Desulfobacula sp. | reverse complement strand
GTGGTTGAGGGCTTCGTAAAAGGCATGGGTGCAGATGCCGACGGAGGCCCAGCCCAAATTGAATTTTCCCACATTGATGGTATTCAGGGCTGAATCCCAGGCTTCCCGGCCCGTGGAAAGGATGTCGTCATCCGTAACGGGATAGCCGTTCAAGGCATATTCGGCCACATAGCCCTCCCAGTCCACCACATTCTGGACCAGGTCATAGTTCTCATGTTCAGGATTCACTGCAAAAAAGACATAGTCATCGGTTTCGGAATTTTTCCCGAAGGTGGAAACAATGCCGGCCTTATTGGCATTCCCGATATAGTATTTTCCCCCATCCGCCACATAGCGGCCGTCACCCAGGGGGGTGAGACTCATATCCGAGGAATAAAGGTCTGCCCCATGGGTTTTTTCCGACAGGCCAAAGGCAAAAATATGGCCATCTTTTAACAGTTGGGCGGTTCTTGTCTTGGCGGTTTCATTTGTACCCATCCATATGGGACCCAGCCCCAGGATGGAAACCTGCCAGGTATACCAGTGGGACAGGTTGTAAAAACTCAGGATTTCATTGAAATCGCAAATCCGCCGGGTATCCCATCGGCCGTTGGGATTGCCTTCGGCATATTTTGAAGGTGTCAACAGGGTCGAAAAAATCTCATTTTCTTTCAGAAAGGTGATGAAATCCTCATACCAGATCCGTTCATGGTAATCCGACTTTAATTTTTGTTTGCCCCGGGTCTCAAAATAAGCAATGGTTTTTTCCATCATGGCTTTTGACGCTGCATCCAGATGGTCAAATGATTGTGTTTTGGGATTGAGTAAATACATGACAGAGTCCTTTAATCTTTAGGATGATAAATTTAAGTTAGTATCCAAACTTGTTTAATCCGTGTTGATAATATCCATCAGCCATCGCCGGAACAGGATTTTTTCTTCCGGAGAAAAGCCTTTCATCAGCTCTTCATTGGCCTTTCTACGTTCCATGATCAAATCCTGTTTCAGGGTGTCGGCCTTCTGGGAAGTGTAAATGGACAATACGCGCCGGTCCTTTTCATCCGGCCTTTTTTCGATCCAGCCGCTTTTGGCCATCCGGTCGAGAACATCCGAGAGGGTGGCCTTATCCAGGAGCAGGAATTTCCCCATCTGTGAGGCCGTCATGCCTGGTTTATACCATAGACTTTCCAGCACCAGGTGCTGCATATTGGTGAGCCCGTAAGGGACCAGTTGTTTTGTGAAAGATGCATGGGCTTTTTGATAGACCTTGGCCAGAAGGAAGATCATGCAGTCCGGAACATCATCGGGCAGTATTTGGGCCATATTTAACTCCTTTGTATACGAACAATACAGGGAGAAAATATTTTTGTCAATTCGGGATCAATCTTAGAAATGTCGATTTAGGTTTGAATAGGCCCCGATTCTTTATACAAAAAAAGGGCTACTCCACTATTTCAAGGATGACTCTTTTCTGTTCCTTTGCGGATGCACAAGATAAAATGGTTCTCATGGCCTGGGCGGTTCTGCCTTTTTTACCGATTACTTTTCCAAGGTCTTCCTTTGCAACCCTTAATTCCAGGACAAGGGTCTGCTGGGCTTTGATTTCCTTGACTTCGACCTGATCAGAATGATCAACCAGTGCTTGAGCGATGTATTTAATCAACTCTTTCATAACCTGTTCTCCTTTTTACTTGTCAGATGGTAGAAGAAATATAATATGAGCTACAACAAGCATTGCTCTGTTGAACCTTCTGGTAAATCAAGTCGGAAAAATATCAGCCAGAATATCACAGCGGATAATAATCTCAAGCCCTAATTTCCAAAAAAGACGACCTATTTTGTTTTATTCTCATCATGGCTTATTTTGGAGGGTTTTGGACAGGCCGGGCCTGTCCGGAATTGTCGATTACCGGATTATTATTTGTCATAGGCAAGTTTTAGTCCGAAACCGATAAAAATCAGCCCGGAGAGCTTTTGCAGTAAGGTTCCTGCCTTGGGATGACGTCTCAGGGCATCGGTCATGAGAGCGGCCGCCAGTGTCAGAAAAAGGCACCAGAGGGTTCCGGTAACCAGAAAGGTAGCTCCGAGAATCAAAAAAGGGATCACCCCGTAGGTCTGATGGGGGTTGATGAATTGGGGAAGAAATGAAAGAAAGAAGAGCCCGACTTTGGGATTCAGGACATTTGTCAATACGCCCTGCTTATAGATTTTAAAGAGATCCCGGGAAGGATTCGATATCAGGAGCATATCCAATGAGGACTGTTTGCTGAAAATCGTCCTGATCCCCAGATAGATGAGATATCCGGCGCCGGCCCATTTGATCAGTGAAAAAACAAGGGCTGATGTGGACAGGATCAGGGACAGCCCAAAGGCGGCGCATAGAACATGAACGACACAGCCGGACATGATGCCGGCCACAGAGACGAGGCCTGCGCTTTTTCCCAGGGAAATGCTCCGGGTCAGGATATAAATCGTATCGATACCCGGGGTAAGGTTCAGGACAATGGCCGACGCAAGAAATCCCAGATAGTTTTCAATCCCGAAAGATGCAAAAAAGTCTAAAGGCATGATCAATCAAACAAGGCATTAATAAAAAGGGTTGGGTCAAAATCCTGGAGGTCGTCAATCTGTTCTCCGACACCGATATACCGGATGGGCAGCTTCATATTTTCGGCAATGGCAGCTACAATGCCGCCCTTTGCCGTTCCATCCAGTTTGGTCAGGGCAATCTGGGTCAATCCCACGGCTTCATTGAAAAGTCTGGCCTGGGAAATGGCGTTTTGCCCGGTGGTAGCATCCAGAACCATCAAAACCTCATGGGGAGCTTCGGGCAGTTTTTTTTGGACGGATCGTTTTATTTTTTTCAGTTCTTCCATGAGGTTTTTCTGGGTATGAAGCCTGCCGGCCGTATCAATGAGCACAATATCCACGTCCCTTGCCAGAGCGGCTTCCATGCAGTCATAGGCAACGGCGGCCGGATCAGCCCCTTCCTTATGTTTGACAATGCCGGCATTGGCCCGGTGAGCCCAGATTTCAAGCTGTTCAACGGCAGCCGCCCGGAATGTGTCTGCCGCTGCAATAAGCACTTTTTTCCCATCAGCCTTGAATTTCATGGCAAGTTTGCCCAGGGTGGTTGTTTTCCCGGTTCCGTTGACACCCACCACCATAATGACATGGGGTTTTCGATGAGGTGGTTTTGAGGCATCGGAGGGCAGGGGAAACAAGGCGATCAATTCATCTTTGAGCACCTGTTTGAGCTCGTCGGCAGTGGACAGTGATTTTGCTTTTTTCTTGATGCGGCCCATCATTTCCATGGTGGTTTCCATTCCAAGATCGGAGGTGATCAATGCCTCTTCCAATTCTTCAAAAAGCGCATCATCTATCCCTTTTCCGGAAACAAAAAGCTGATTGATATCCGTTGTCAGCAGTTGCCGTGTTTTAGACAGGCCGCTTTTCAGCTTTGAAAAGAGTCCTGTTCCCTGGTCTTTTTTTTCAGGCTCTTTTTTTTTAAACAGGTTGAATACCAATTTAGTCTCCTTGTGGTCTTTTTGTTATGTCTGATCTTTTTACATGGTTATCGGATCAGAATCAAGGATTCCCGGATAAAAACCGGCCGGGCTGTTTGAAATTTCTTTAGCGTTGGTATTGCTTTCAGGTTTTTGTTTTGGATTGTTAATTTTCATAATGTCTGCTATTGAATTCAGACATTATGCAAGGAAAGAAAATACCCCTAATATGCGAGTCGGATAATGCCGAATTGATTTTTTGATGATGGAGCAAAAGATAATGATTACTTCACTGACGGCCCTGGACGGCAGATATGCCGCCTTAACAACGGAGATGGCTGAAATTTTTTCCGAATATGGATTGATCAGGCATCGGGTGTTTGTCGAAATTCAATGGCTTAAATTTCTCTTGACCGATCTCAAGCTTTTTAAGGCAGAGATCCCGGATATTGAGAAACTCAATCAAATTGCAGAACAATTTAAACCAGAGGATGCGCACCAGGTCAAAGAAATCGAAAAGAAAACTAATCACGATGTAAAGGCTGTTGAATATTTTATCAAGGACAAACTGGACCAGGCAGGGCTTGGAGCAATTAAGGAATGGATTCATTTCGCCTGTACCTCCGATGATATCAACAATACCGCCTATGCCTTGATGCTTAAAAAAGGCAAGGCGGAAACGGTCGGATTGCTGCGGCGGTTGATTGCTGACCTGGAACAGAAGGCCTTGCAGTATAAATCCATTCCCATGATGTCACGGACCCATGGCCAGCCGGCTACGCCGACCACCGTCGGAAAGGAATTCATCAATTTTGCCTGGCGGCTCCGCCAGGAGACCGATATTATCGATACAAAAAGGATCCAGGCAAAAATGAACGGCGCCACCGGCAATTATAATGCCCATTATTTTGTCTATCCTGAAATCGACTGGATCGGAGCATCCCAACGATTTATTGCCGATTATCTGCAGCTTGAGCCCATCCTTTTCACCACCCAGGTGAATCCCAATCATTCCATTGCCTATATCCTGCATGCCATGATCAGAATTGCGGCGACCGTCATTGATTTTGACCGGGATATGTGGGGATATATCAGTCTCGGGTATTTCAAACAGAGAATTACGAAGGGGGAAACCGGTTCATCCACCATGCCCCATAAGGT
>JAABTB010000214.1 GCA_011390085.1 Desulfobacula sp. | reverse complement strand
TTTTCCATTATGTCTTTAAAACTATTGTCTACAAACACGCCAATGGTCAGTATGTGCCGGGGCAGGGCTTTTGTGATCCGGACAGCCTGATCCATGGTCACATGTCTCGGGCTTTTTTCATAAAACACAAGACCCATGGCATCGGGGCGAAATTCGGCACAGGCAAGGGCATTATCCGGGTCGGTCAGGCCGCAGATTTTAATCCACGGCCTTTTTTCAAAGGCTGTCCGGTTTGCGGCAGGCTCATTCAACATTCCGGAGTTCCTTGATAAATGCTATGGTATCTTTAGCCCTCACAATGCTTTCACCCACCAGGAAATTAAAAATCCGAGAAGACATGCCGGTTTCAATCTCTTTAAAGGATGCAATTCCGCTGGCTTCAACCGGGATGATGTCATCGGGCAGTATGGCTGCAATGCGTTTTGAAACCGTCAGATCGATTTTAAGAGTCTGAAGGTTGCGGTTGTTGATATCCACCACCTTTGCACCTGAGTAATAGGCAGTTTCGAATTCTTTTTCCGATGTGATTTCAACCAGCGGTTCCATGCCGAGTTCCCGTGCAAGAAGGATATAATCTTTGAGCTGGTCCCTGGAAAGGAGGGTGGTGATCAAAAGAACGGAAGAAGCCCCGGCTCGCCTTGCTTCATAAATCTGGTAAGCGTCGATGATAAAATCTTTTCTTAATACCGGGAGATCCGTGACATTGCAGACGATTTCAAGATCCTTTAAACTGCCTTTAAAAAATTCGGATTCGGTCAGGACGGAAACAGCTCTGGCCCCGGCTTTTGTATAGTGTCCGGCAAACAGGGCAGGGTCAAGATCCGGTCGTATATTTCCTTTGGACGGGGAGGCCTTTTTAATTTCCGCAATAATCCCGATATCATCGGGGCTGCTTTTTTTCATGGCTTCAAGAAAGCTTGCCTTTGGAAGTGCTTCTTCTGCTTCCCGTCGCATGGCATTTAAGGGGATGTTAGAGCCGGCTCGGGTAAGTTCCCTGGATTTTATTTCCACCACCTGTTTTAAAAACCCGTCTATTCCCATATCAGCCGTTCTCCTGTGTGAACCGGACAAGCTGTTCCAATTTTTGAAAGGCTTTCCCGGTATCAATGGATTCTTCTGAAAGGGCAATGCCTGTTTTAATGGAATCAGCCATGTCGGCTGCCACCAGGGCGGCACCTGCATTTAAAAGTACAATATCCCGCCTGGGGCCTTTTTCGCCTTGGAGTATAGCCTTTGTAATGGCAGCATTTTCTTTTTTGCCCCCGCCTTTCAGCTCCTTTGGGTCTGCAAAATCTTCAAAAAAATCCAGAGGGTTGAGGTCAAAGGAACGGATGGCCCCATCATGAAGTGCCGAAACCCGTGTCAAGGTCGTGGTCGTGATTTCATCCATACCGTCATGGCCATGAACCACAAAAGCTTTGGAAACGCCTAAGAGTTTGAGGGTTTTTGCAAACACCTCCGTCAGTTCCGGGGCATATACCCCGAGAAGCTGACAACCGGCGGCGGCAGGATTGGTCAAAGGACCCAGCATATTAAAAATGCTCCGGATACCGCATTCCTGCCTGGCCTTGCCTGCATATTTCATGGAGCCGTGATAGAGAGGGGTAAACATGAACCCGATACCGATGTCATTGATGGCTTCCTCAACAATTTCAGGATCAGTATTCAGATCGAGGCCGAGTTCTTCCAGCACATCGGCACTGCCGCATTGACTTGAAATGCTCCGGTTGCCGTGTTTGGCCACTGTAACACCTGAACCGGCCACCACAAAGGCTGTGGTCGTGGATATATTAAAAGACCCGGAGGCATCTCCACCGGTACCGCAGGTGTCGATCACTTTTTTGGAAAGCGTCTGAATTCGTATGGCTTTTCGCCTCATGGCCTTAGCGGCCCCGGCCAACTCTTCAAAGGTTTCTCCCTTGGTGGCCAGGGCCGCCATGAAAGCGCCGATCCGTGCCTCTGAAATCTCACCTGAAAAAATATCCATAAGCATGGAGGCGCTGCTTTCTTCATCCAGGTTTTGCCCGGCAATGATTTTTTTTAAATTTCCTGTAAAATCCATAATATTATGCTCCAGAGATAAAATTTCGGATCAGTCTTTTGCCCACCGTCGTCATAAAGGATTCCGGATGAAATTGGACGCCTTGGGTAGGGTGCTCCCTGTGCCGGATTCCCATAATTTCCCCGTCTTCCGATCTTGCCGTCACCAAAAGACAGGACGGCAGGTCTTTTTCCAGGACGGCCAGGGAATGATAGCGCATGACATTGAAAGGCTTGTTGATGCCGGTATAAATATAGTGTTCATCCGCCGTGACCATGGAGGTCTTTCCATGCATGATCCGTTTTGCATGAACAATGGTGCCTCCAAAGCTTTGGGCAATGACCTGGTGACCCAGGCATACCCCCAGGATGGGGACGGCACCGGAAAAATGGCTGACAACATCCAGGGAAATGCCCGCATCTTCGGGGCGGCCTGGGCCCGGAGAGATGACAATGGCCCCCGGGTTCAATATTTTTAGATCGTCAATGGAAACCTTGTCATTCCTGAAAACCTCCACCTTTGCACCGGCATGGAGGATATAATGGACAAGGTTAAAGGTAAATGAATCATAATTATCAATCATTGCAACCAACATGTTATCTGCCTCCACTCAAGCTGCCAAGGGCAAGCCGTAATGCCGTTTCTACACTTTTTGCTTTATTCACGCATTCCATCAATTCTTTTTGAGGGTTGGAATCATATACAATTCCGGCCCCGGCCTGTACGGTCAGTGTATCGTTTGCCATCACCGCGGTCCGGATGGTGATGGCAAAATCCATGTTTCCGGTAAAGGAAATATAACCGGCCGCCCCACCATAAACCCTTCGGGGAGTATTCTCAAGCTCCGAAATAATTTCCATGGCCCTGATCTTGGGGGTCCCGGACAAGGTCCCGGCCGGGAAAACGGCCTTGAAAAGATCATAGGCATCCAGACCTTTTTTCAGATCACAGGTGATATTGGAAACCAAATGCATAACATGGGAATAGCGTTCAATGACCATGGTATCGGTTACCTGGACCGTGCCGGCCTCTGCTACCCGGCCCAGATCATTGCGTCCCAGATCTATGAGCATGACATGCTCGGCTTTTTCCTTTTCATCATTTAACAGTTCATCCGCCAGCTTCCGGTCTTCCTGTTCGGTCTTCCCCCTTGGTTTTGTCCCGGCAATGGGCCGAATTACGGCAATGCCGTTTTCAAGCCTTACCATGGTTTCCGGTGAAGACCCGGCAATGATAAAATTTATGAAATTCATGAAAAACATATAGGGTGAAGGATTGATATACCGCTGGGCCCGGTAAATGAGGACAGGATCAACAGAAGTTTTGCAGGAAAAGGGCTGGGAATAGACGGCTTGAAAAATGTCACCCTCAACAATATGCCCTTTGATGGTTTCAACCCCCCGGATATAATCCCGGGCCCGGACTTCGGATTCAAACCGGACATCATCCGTCTGAACATGTTTTGCAGAAATAAAGGGTGCATGGAGAGTTTCGATCATTTTTTCAAGGCTATCTCCGGCCTGATGAAAAATTATCTCAGGATCCGATCCGCTTTTCAAATAACATATTTTTAGACAGGTTAAGGTCTGCCTCATATTATCAAAAATAATCATTTCATCCGGGATGATAAAATGGGCATAGGGTATTCCCTCCGGCAGCGATACCGGGATGGTTTCAAAAAAGGAAACCATTTCATAGCAGAAATATCCGGTAAAGCCGCTCCAGAATCTCGGCAATTCACTAATTTGTGCCGGTTTGAAGCCCTTGGAAAATTCGCGGATCACATTCAAGGGATCATTGTGATGTTTGATGGTCCTTGTTTCATTCAAGGTTTTTATTTCCACCTTTTTCGAAAAGACCTTGATGCTGCCGAAGGCGGAAAGCCCGAGAAAACTGTATCTTGCCCATCTTTCGCCGCCTTCGACACTTTCCAGTAAAAAGCTTTCCTTATCCCGGGAATAGAATTTTTGCAAAATGGAAACCGGGGTTTCCATATCTGCCAGAATCTCTGTACAGACCGGGATGACATTGGATGTCCGGGTAAGTTCCAAGTATCTCTGTTTATCGGGAAACTGTTTTAAAATCATGTTTTGTCCTTAAAAAATAAAAAAGGCTTGCTTTGGTTATTCATGGGCAGCCTTTTGAATACAAAAGCCGCGGAGCTCTGTTCGCTGCCGCAGCTTCCCGTTTCGATATGTTCTATTTGAACAGGGATACTGACGGCAGCATAGACCATATCCAGCTTTGCCACCACCAGTTAAACCGACCTTTATTTTTTGAGATTAAATTTTTCATATCAATTTCATGCTAAAAAGTTTCGATAAAATACCCAAGTCTTTTGCTGTTGTCAAGAGAAATGTTTCTTTGTATAGTAACAGTATTGCCGTCCTATTTATCAGCCTATAATCTGACATAAAGAATATGGAATACGATGGTAAACCGGTTTAAAAATGATGTCTATAGGGGGTTTCAAAGGGGAATTGCCTGGCTGGATCAAGCAGATTCCGATACTGTGAATCACTTTAAGAGAAATAAAAGAAATCAGCTTTAACTACGGCCCATTTTAATAGCGGAAAAAAAGACAATAATATTTAAGAAAAGTTTTTTATGTAAGGGT
>JAABTB010000213.1 GCA_011390085.1 Desulfobacula sp. | reverse complement strand
GGATCATTTCTCGAATCGTGCATGCCCGGCTCCTGGCCCCCGGCATGAACGGCAAATTTTTCCGATCCCTTTCCGATCCGTTCCACGGCCTTTTTTACCCCATCGGCCAGGACATGACCGAACCCTTCGCGCTTCACCATTTTTTCCACCAGGGCGGCAATGGCCTTGGCATTTCCCCAGGTCAGCTCCAGGCCGTCGGTATCTTCCCGGGTGATCAGCCCTTCCTCATAGCATTCCATGGCAAAGGCGACGGCATGACCGGCTGAAATCGTATCCATGCCTGCGCG
>JAABTB010000212.1 GCA_011390085.1 Desulfobacula sp. | reverse complement strand
TTGAGCAGTTCATTCAGGTAGAAAATCGTGTCCACATCTTTGTTCATGCAGAACCCGCCCAGGGCAAGAACGGTTTCGTATTCGGGTTTGTGAGTTTTACTGTATTTTCCCTGGGTCGTACAGATTCCGCCGCACCCCAGAGGGCATGAATAGCAGTGATATTTTACGGTCTCGCATTTGCTGAACACATCGGGATTCGAGGAATAGCTTTTTAAAAATCCCCAGTCCCGGCTGGAGCCCTTCCAGTTTTTGATGGGCGAATCCCCCATTTCCGGGGACATTTGGTTCATTGACACCGTGCCCCATTTTTTCAGCATGATTTTGTAAAGCAGGCCATCCATGGTGAAGGCCACCGGCAAAAGGCGCATGATGGCCCCGAAAAGGGCCGTGAGGGGACCGGAAACAAAGGGCGGCTGGAACCGGACCCAATTGTTGCAAATCCGGCTGATCCGTTTCATTTCCCGGGGGTTATGGGGAATGATTCGTTGTTTGCCCGCAAGAACCACGGCCTTCAGCCGTTTGGCCCCCATGACCGCGCCAAGCCCTGAACGGGCCGCAATGCGCCCCTTGTCCGTTGATATCCCGGAAATCAGCGACATTGATTCACCGGCAGGCCCGATACAGGCAATCTTCGGCATTTTTCCGGCGCGTTCTTCTTTCCGTTCAAGGAATGCCTCGGTTTCCACCGCATCCATTCCCCATAGATCAGCCGCATCCCGGAGTTCTTTGACCTCATCATCCATATACAGATACACCGGCTTTTCACTGATCCCCGTGAAAAAGATGCCGTCATATCCGCACCGCTTGATGGCCGGAGAAAAATTCCCGCCGCAGTTTGCATCCCCCCATCCGCCGGTCAGGGGAGACTTTCCAACCACCATCCACCGCCCGGTGAACAAACTGCCGGTCCCGGTCAGCAGCCCAGGAAGAAACCCCAAGATATTTTCCGGCCCCAGGGGGTCGGCGTCCACCGGTATCCTGCTGTACAAAAGGTATGCCCCCAGGCCCATACCGCCCAGGTATTTTTCATACACCCGGTCCGGCAGATCCTCTTCCCGGATGTCTCCTGTTGTTAAATCGACATTTAAGATCTTGCCCATGTATCCCTTTTTTCTCATCCTGACCCCGCTTTTCCGGACCGACCTCCGGTTTTATCATCCAAAGTTTGACCCTGCTACATGTTTGTAGACATTAATCCAATCAATGCTTTTCTATGGAAATATTTTCAATCAGCAATCCCTTATATGAATCCGGATTGAAAAGGCTTTAACCTCAATCCGGAAACATAAAATTCAATAAAGGACACCAGATCAAACACAGGAATCCCCAAAGCGGTTTGGATATCCATCCTGAAGGATATCAAGTTGGTACACTCCAGGACAACGGCGGCCAGAGGTTTTCCAGCAAGGGTTAAGGCTGCGTCAACCACCCCTTTTTGCATGGCTTTGCTATCCAGTTCCAGGGATCTCTCCATCACCACCTTTTTGAACTCGGAACAGTTTTCCATGCCGGCCAGAAAAACCGTGTCCGGCTCAATGCCGGAGGCCCTGAGGTGGGCCGGTGTCAAAAGCCGTGTATCCCCTGTGATAATCCCCACCCCGTGGTTCTTTGGCATGAAACGCTGCAAAAACGGCACCATATCCAGGGCAGAGCCGATAAAGGGCACTTGAAGATGGTCTGCCATGTCGGACTGAAAAGGGGCAAAAAGCCCGCAATCCGTTGCAATGAGATGTACGCCCCGGTCCTGGAGGGATTTTGCCTTTTGGATGAGGATGTTCACATGGTCTTTTTTGATGGCAACCAGATCTTCAAAGGGAAACCCGGCCAGCACCTCATAGATGACGGGAAAATCAAAGGTTTCTGCATGGCCCGGATCACCGGGAATCCTCGGGATCAGGGAATCGGACATCAGGATACCCACGATATGGCCATAGGTGACCTGGCCGCCGGATCGAATACCGGCAATTGTCATGATTGGGGCACCCCGTTTTCATCCCAGCCCCGGATGGCGTAATAGTCCTTGACCATGCGCTCCACCGGTACCACCTGGTTTTTGGACGCCCCTTCCGATAACGGTTCATGGGTGAACCGGTGCGGCAGGGTATCGTCCTCGGGCCGGATGCCAAAATCAATATTCATCCGCCGGTCGTTGTTGATGGTGTTGATCAGGGCCCTGTTCACCGTATCTTCCGTAAATTTCAAACCGGTTCCGGCCCTTAACAGATCCGCAGCCAGCTCAAAATCCAGGACATCCATGCTCAGACCCACATTCTTGCACATGGTCAGGCAGTCGGTCAAAAGGGCCTGACGTTCGGTAAATTCCACCAGCACAGCCTTTCCGTTGTCTGAAAGCCGGTCTGCCGCATCCCGGGTGCCGAAACGCTTTTGGGCTTCATCAAACCGGTTGGTCAGCTCAAAAAAAGGTTCCGCCCTGAGATGATCCGCTCCCCTGGACGCAATGGCATAGGTGAGGCCAAAGGCCTTTATTCCACGGGGATCTCCGCAGATGATATCCAGGCCCTTGACATGAAGGGCATATGTTTCAGACCCTTTTCCCATCCGGCCGGCCAGATACCGTGTGCCCTTTGCAAATTCGGCACCGATGCCCTCGCAGCGGATAATTCGGTCCACAATGGTTTCAATGGTCTGGATATTTCCCCAGGTAAAATCCAGACCGTCAAAATCGGATTTATCAAAAATTCCTTTTTCCACACATTCCATGGCCCAGCCAATGGTTTCTCCGGTGGACAGGGAATCCAGTCCCATGCGGTTTAGATACTGGTTCATTTTCAGGGCAAATTCCAGGTCGGCATTGCCGATCCGGGAAGAAAAGCTGCACAGGGTTTCATATTCAGGTCCCTCGCTTTCCACCTCCGGGGTCAGATAATACCGTGAACAATTGATATTGCAGTTAAAACACCCCTTGTTTTTGACCTTGTAGCGTTGGGCCAGGGTCTGACCACTGATCTGGTCCACGTAATCCGCCATTCCCTTCTGAAAATGATTCACCGGCAGAATCCCAAGCCCGTTCAGGGCCTTCATCAAAAGGGTAGAGCCCATGTCATGGCGGTCCTGGAATTCCGGATGGGCCATGATCCGCTGATCAATGGTCCTGCACAGGGTCATGAATTTTAAGGGATCGGCCACGGACACCATGCCGGTTCCCTTGACCACAACCGCCTTGAGGTTTTTGGACCCGAAAAGGCATCCCATGCCGGTTCTACCGCACATCCGGGAATTGTTACAGGCCACCGTGGCAAAGCGCACCCGGTTTTCCCCGGCCGGACCAATGGCGGCAATCTGGACGCTGTTGTCTCCAAGCTCCCTGCGAATCATGGCTGTGGTCTCAAAAATATCCCGGCCTTTTAACCGGGCCGCATCCCGGATTTCCACATGATCATCACAGATATATACATAACACAGGGTGTCCGAGGCGCCGGTGAAGATGAGCTGGTCATAACCGGCATATTTGATCTCAGGCCCGAAAAAACCGCCGGCCGCAGAATCACCCAGAATACCCGTCATGGGGGATTTGCCGGAAATGGTCATATAGGCTGAGGTGGAAAACAAGGATCCGGTCACCGGTCCCACGCCGATGAGGAGCATATTCTCCTCTGACAAAGGGTCAATATCCCGCTTGAGTTCGTCATAAAGCCTTCTGGAGTTCAGTCCCCGGCCGCCGATCACGTTTAGCATGGCTTTAGGATCGGTTTTTTCCCGCCGGATCCGGCCCGAAGAAAGGTCCACCCTTAAGATATGTCCGCCGTAACCGTATATCATGGTTTTCTCCTGTCTTTTATCCAGTTTTCTCTGATGGTTTCGCCCAGTTCTGCAGCATAGGCATATCTTTTCTGCGAAGGAGACATTTTTTTTGTTTTCTTTTTTTCGGCCTCAAGAGATACAGCCTGGTGAATGGACGGGTCCAGGGTGATGGCCCCCATTTCACAGGCCTCGATACACCTTGGCGTTCCCCCGCACAGATCACAGACATAGGGAATGCCGTTGTAGATCTCAATGGCACCGATGGGGCAAAGGGTTTCGCAGGCCCCGCACAGATCGCACAGGGTCGGGGACACCTCGATACTGCCCCGGTCCGTGATGGATATGGCATTCTGGGGACACCGGGTACAGTAATGGCCTTCGCATTGAAGGCAGACCACGGGTACATCAATTCCTAGGCCTTCTATTTTTTCGACCTTGATCCGGGCGCCAAGATGCCCTGTCTTTCCTGAATGATAAAATGAACAATAGGTTTCACATCTCCTGCACCCTGAACATTTGTTTGCGTCTATGACCAGCATCAATCCTTTATCCTTTCGATCTTATAATGAACCCTTCCCTTTGGATCCGGGCAGACAAAAATCTGGCCC
>JAABTB010000211.1 GCA_011390085.1 Desulfobacula sp. | reverse complement strand
AATACAGCTTCGAATAAATTAAACTTCAAGACGCACTATCGTTCGAAAACAAGTGTTGATAGAAGTAAAGTTATCAATCTATTTTTTACAACTTTATATAAAAAAGCTGACAACATACCATGTGCGATTCTTTGACCATGGAATAGGTATATTAAATTTGGAATCGTTTTTCAATATATGTGTTAACGTAAAGTTTTATTTTAAGCACATAGATTAACATAACGTTAACAATATCTACAATACAATTGAAGACAGAATATTAAAATATATTCAATTTTTATTTTGATTTCGATAACTTATCAAATCGATCATTCAAAACTGAAGTATTGGCGCTCTCTTTGCAATCCTCAATATGTTCGAACTATACTGTTAACAATAAAAAAAGGACAATATTGTGAAAAAAATTTTACTTTTAATTTCTTTGGGTATTTTGCTCGCAACACTTGTCACACCAGCATATTCTTCCGATCATAAAGAAAAGCTTACTTATGATGGATTAATTGACCATGATGAGTGGCACGAATACAAAGCAGCGCAAGGATATAAGCATGTGGAGAAAGAATAATTTTAAATAATAACATAAGGAAACGAAATATGAAACGCAAACAATTGATGCTGATTATACTTTCATATGTTTTTGCAACAACCATTTTGTCATCTGGGATGTCATATTCATCCGAAGACAGTGTGTCTGGGTTCATTCGGGATGGATACCGCATACTGGATATTCAATCTACCAAGGATATTCAACAGTTCACTGCATATAGAGGAGATTATATCAAATTCCAGTTGCCAAAGAATATCAATGATTCTATTGCTGTATTTCCTACGCTGAATGAAAGCAAGTCCCTTACCTATGATCTTGAAACGACCGCATACTTCAAGATGAAGCAGACAGGGGTTTATCCATTCGTTATCGACTCTATACAGGGACAGATTAGAGTTGTTGAATACCACCAGGCAAAATATAAGGAACTATCTGCACAGGAAGCTGATAAATATATTGAGGCACACAAACCCATCGTTCTTGATGTCAGAACCCTGGAGGAATATAAAATGGGTCATTTTAAAAATTCTGTTTTGATTCCCGTCCAAGATCTTCAGAAGCGTATAGGAGAACTGAGTGTTCACAAGAGTGATACGATTCTGATCTACTGTGCAACCGGCAACAGGAGCACTGTCGCCTCAAAAATTCTTATAGATGCAGGATTCACTGAAGTTCTCAACCTAAGAAGAGGTATTGTGGATTGGGTTAAAAATAATTATTTAGTTGAACAATAATCATACCCACCAGAAATGAGAGCATGAGCGTAAACCGACGGTAGAGGGAAAATTAAAAAACTTCCGGGGATTGCGACCACTGTCAAGTCAAGTTTCGTTCAGGACACTTAATCTTCACAATTAAAACTATATAAAAAATAAGCGTGGACTTCTATCGATTGGATTTCTTATTCATCGTCCCCAAGACTGTAGACTTTCCCTGTGAAAGCCCTGGCATACAGACAAAACTTATTACATTGGATGGGGAACAGAGAATCGGTACATTGCTTTTAATTTATTGAGAAACAATAAAATGTTCAAAGGCAGTGTAAAAAGCAAAAGGTACGTGCGTTGGCCCTGATAATAATAATGCCGCGCATTGATTCAAATGAAATATCTGAGTATGATAAGCTGTCCGTCAAATATTAAAAGAGGGTATTATGCTGAACCTTTATGCTGCCAAATGGTGTCCCCATTGTACGAAAACCGTGGACTATCTTAAAAAGAAAAAAATTCCGTTCAATTATATTGAAATCGAAGACCAGCCGGACGAGATCGTTCAAAAGGTCGTCCAGGCCAATGGAGGAGAGGATTGGGTGGTCCCCACCCTTGAATACAAAGGGCGATGGAGAGAGGGAAAAGAGTATAATGAACTGGAACTACATTTTGATCTGAAAAAGCTCGGACTGATTTAGAATTTCTTTACAATACCCCTGAAATAGCAGAGGGGTCTTTCCGGAAGCATTAGCGGATATAGATGTCCCTGGACCGCCTTTTTCAAGTCTCTTATGTCAGGCAGACCCTTTTCCGGCCGGAAGGACTTTAAAAACATTTCTCCCCAGGTGTTCATATATATCAGGGTATAATCGGTGATATCGCGTTGCTGCCGCGGGCTGTAAAAATTGACGGATACAAAAAGACCGGCCAGAGCCTCCTTATTTAATAAAGGATCAAATCCCACAGATTGACGGATCAGGGGACCGAAATAATCATACAGGGTCTTGAACAGTTTTCGGATATCATCGGTGGTCACCGGTGTGAGGTTTGGCATCAGATGGACCATGGGATTATCCTTATAAATATCATTGATCATCAGCCATGCACCGATTTCCTCAATGCTTTGCGCCGAGATCAAGGTTTCTGAACCGTCAACGGTTTTGCTGGTTTTGTGGATCAATTCCCAGGCGCCCTCTTTTGTCCGGACATATTTCACATGAAGTCCGCTGAAATGGAGGGCGGTTTTAGAAACCAGCAGTATTTTTGCGATTTTATCCGGTTGCCGGGATAATTCCGCATAGACCTTCCGTCCCAGAACCGTTCTGTCTTCGGGAGAAATCAGGATTTCATCTCCGGGAAGGTCCTCAAGGGCCTTGTTCAGGAATTTGTATTTTTTGATGACATAGGTTTTCAGAAGGTTTGAAAGTTCGACAATGTTTTTGTAGGGCCATGAGGCATAATCTCCGATCCTGAACATTTTTTCCCTGGACCAGCCCCATTTTGTCAGGCAGTTTTCCATCAATATTTTCCGAAGCCCGAAAACCGTACCATCCAGTTCATTGGGTTTTGAAATACCCAGTTTAAGGAAAAAACAGGTCAGCAGAAGGGAGACGGATTCTTTATCCCCGGCGGCATTGAAATAATTCAGAAGATTATCGACAAGGATAAAATAAGCGTCATTCCGGGCCAGTTTGAGATTGACCCCGGAATTCATCCATTCATCTTTATATTTATTGCACAAAAGGGATTCTTTGCCGTATTCATAACTATATTTTTCAAGAAGAGCCATTTTGATAACGGATTTAAACGGGCTTTTCAGCCATTTGAACATCTGCCAGATGGAAGCCCCGTAATATTCACTTGTCGGTATGGCATGGATATCTCCCAGATCAATATACCGCATAAGGCCTGGAACCTCAGAAACATTAGCTGATATAGTGTTATAATAATGGAGGCTGATGCTGGTCGGGAGAACCGACCAAAGGGGTATTTTCCCTGCCACATGAATCATTGTCCTGTAAAATTCTTCTTTTAAAAGTCTGGATTGAGCAGAACCCGAACTTTCCAGTGTGGAATCTCCGAACGTATTGTTTTTGGCTTTTAAAATATCGACTAAAAAAAAGGTGACCTTGGTCCCAAACCCTTTCCATGAAAGATGTTCCATCATTTCAAGTTTTTTTTGTAACAGCTTAACAGCCGCGATATTGAATTGTTGCTTATTGATGCAGACCCAATAATCGATGTCCGAATCAGATGTCTGGGCAATGGACCCGGTGCTTCCTATGGTAAAGACACCTTCAATCAAAGGATGCAGAGACCACCGGGCAAGAATTTGTTCTTTTTTAACATAGCGCCTGAGAACTTCCTGGGTCTCAGGGCTGGGCAGATAATCATAGATGCCGGAAGGTGTTTTGATGTCAATAGGATCAATACCCGGGAACGCTATATTTTCATGAAGGAGAAAAGGAATGATTTGAAATAGATCGGCCTGTTTGCTCTGGAATATGTCAAAGGCGGTCAAGAGGCTGAATTGATTCTGTTTTAAAAATTTCAGTTCTCCATAATGAATAAATTCGGAAAAAATCAGCATATTGATTTTTGCCAAAATTTCTTCATTGATCTCGGGCATATCTTCCCATGAAAGCTGAAATTGCCTTGCATTATAGTCTATATTCTCGGTTCGGATGATGGCTTTTGAACTGGAAGGAAACCTGCAGAATCTTGCAGACACCTCTGAGAAATCGGCTTGATTGATATTTGAGCCGACAAAGGATAGGGCTGATATTTTTGAAAAGGCAAAACAGGACCCTGAAAGATCGGTCTGGCGAAAAGACGTTTTTGAAATGACGGAATTCAGAAACAATGCATCCGGTAATTGAGCATGATTAAAACTGCAGTTAAAAACAGATGCGTTTTGAAAGCTGCATTTTTTGAATAAAGCCCCTTCTGCATTTACGTTAATAAAAATGGCATCGTCAAAACGTGCAGAATCAAATTGGGTATGCCGCATATCCGTATTATAAAAAATTGTTTTTTTAAAATCAGCATTCATGAAGACGGATCTTGAAAGATCACAATGATCAAAAACACATGAATAAAAAAAATAGTGGGACACCATAAACTCACATGAAGACAGGTTGGTATTTTTGATGGTTTCTCCATGAAAATGAAGGTTATCCCCGTGTATATTCTTTTTCAGCCTTTCTATTTTTTTTTCGATGGGCTCTTTGAACAATGATCTGGTAATACCGGTATCTTTTATTGATTCTTGGCTGATCTTTTGAATTATGGGTTTAAATTCGGTTTCAATGCCGGCCTTTTCTTTTAATAAAAGGTCTTTTGTCTTTTCAATGAACCTTGTGATCGCCTCCCTGATACCATCTTGGGTAATATTATCATATTTCTTCAATATTCTGACGACCCGTTCAGGCCTTTTTTGGATCATTCCGAGAACACAGG
>JAABTB010000210.1 GCA_011390085.1 Desulfobacula sp. | reverse complement strand
GGGGTCAAACAGGTTGTTCTGCCGGTAGGAGCAGGATGCACGGGGGCATTTAAGTCCTTTTTCGCCCGTCGGAGCGACGGTCTCGATCAGGAACGGATTTTTACAGAGGGGGCATTCAATATGATAGGGTTTATCCCAGGAAACAAACCGGCATCCCGGATTGGTACAGGTAAAAAATTCTTTTCCTTTTTCCGTTGTTTTTGAAATGATTTCACCCTGTTTGCAAAGCGGGCAAGGCATGGTCAGATCACCTTCAAAGGCAGCGATCCGGGAGTCTATATCTTCATCGGACAAGGCATCTGGTTCTGTTTCTTCAATTTCTTTGCTCCCGGCTTCTTTTTCCTCTTCAATACGGCGCTTTTCTTCTTCCTGTTTCAGTTTTTCTTCCAAGGCCTTCAGACGGGCCTCTTTTTCAGCCATCACGGCTTCACGGGCCTCCAATTCAGCCGCTTTCCGGTTTGCTTTTTCCGCCTCCTCCTGAGCCTTGATCAGTTCTTTTTCCCTTTGTTCAATTTCTTCTAACTGTTTTGCCGCTTCTTTGGCCGCCTCTTCCGCTTCCTTTATTTTCTCTTCTTTTTCAGCCAATTCCTTGGCAAAAGCGGCTGCTTTCTGCGCTTCTTCTTCGGCTCTTTCCGCTTCAATTTCTTCTTTGGACGGTCCTTTGTCAAAAACATCCTTGATATTCAACTGACTGGTCGAGTCCATGGATCTTTTTTTTCTGGTTTTGATCAATTTGGACAGACGGTCCAGATTATCCTGTTTTAATTTCTGAGAAATTTCCCGGGTCTGGCCCGGCATTGCTCCAAGACCGGCGGCGATTTCCGCTGCTTTTTTTTCAGCGGTATCCTTTGATACTAAAACTCCCCGGCTTTTCAAGGTGGATTGAAAACTCTCCCTTGCAAGCTCAAGGGTTTTTCTTCCGGAATTCACCTCTTCATTGATTTGAAGAACAAATCCGACCAGGTTCATGCCCGGCATACCGGGAAACATATTGTCAAGAAATCCCATCATCATAAAAGAGGGCATTTCCGCTTTTAAGAGACCCTTTGTGTCGATGCTGATATATCCATTGTTTAAAACCAATAGAACGGCTTTTTCAAGAATCATATCCCGTTCAAGCCCGATTTCCGTCAATTCATGAATAAAGGACTCCTTTGTATATCGTTCCGGCGGAGATTCCGGATATTGCCTGATTTCTCTTTCTCTTTCAACGATCAGGGTAATGCAGGCAATACTTGCAAGATTGAAAGACAGCATGGCAGATTTGGAATCAATATCCAGCAATGCCGTAATTTCCCGGGCCAGAATTTCATCCAGTTGATCTCTGACAAATCCCGGATCCAGTTCATGGTCATGTTTTTCATCCATGCTCATCATTCATCTCCCTGGTTGATTTCGGAAATCATATCTGCAATATTCATGGCCATTTGCGCCACCTTATCTTCCGGTCCGGCAGACAAAGAAGGCAAGGCAGGATCATCTCCGTCTCCCCTGCCCTGTTCTTCTTCAAATCCCTCCCGAACGGTTGAAAGTTCAAGGCATTCCCCTTCCCTGTTGAAAATAACGGACAAGGGAACCTTGATTTCAAAATCAAATTTATAGGCGATTTGATCTTTATATACCAGCAGGTCTCCGTTTTTATAGTCTATTTCCTCGTGCAGGGTAAGATTGTGTTTTTCAAAAAGGATTTTCTCTATGGCAACCCAGTCCAATTCCGCATTGATTGTATCGATAAATTCTTTTTCACCATCCTGAATGGTCTTAGGACTTGTCAGTTTCATATCGCACCTCTCTATTTGAGAAAAAAATGGACTTCGTCGGCCAGGTCCAAATACGCAGAAGCTGCACGACCCTTTATGTCATAAAGGGCGGCAGGGATCCTCCGGCCGATGGATTTTTCGATGGTATCATCCGCCGGGATAACGGTATTCAATACCAGTTCTTTTGCATCCGACAAGGCATGATGATCAAGATAGGAAAGGGCTTCTTCCTTTGACCCACACCGGTTGAAAAGAAGCCCGGCGATCTTCAGGGGTACCTGGTGAAGGCTGCGGATATATTTTATGCAACGAAGGATATCGTAAAAATCCTCTGCAACCGTCTGAGGAATGGACATGCAAACCAAAAGCCAATCTGCGGCTGTTATGGCCATCATACTTAAAAAACCGTAGGATGAAGGAGCATCGATAATGATATAATCATAGTCTTTTTCCACATCGTTCAGAAAAAGCCGCAAAAGCTTTTCATTCAGGGGGTTTTTTGCAAGTTTAGCCGCGACCTGAACCAGGTTAAATCCTGAAGGGATGATATCCAGATGGGTAAATTCCGTTTTAATAACGGCATCAATGAATTTTACCCTGCCCAATAAAACAGAAGCCAAATCATTGGTATAATCCGCTTTTTTTATGCCGCACCAGTGGGTAGCACTTCTCTGGGGATCAGTGTCGATCAGAAGCGTATTTTTTTCCAATAAAGCGAAAGAGGCTGCCAGATTTACGGCTGTAACACTTTTACCCGTACCGCCCCTCTGGCCTGCTATGGTCAGTATTATGCTCATAGTTCAATATGTTTAACACAATTGGATAAAAATTCAATCATATAGTTTAAATAAATGGGCAGCTCCCTTTTCCTGAAGATTTTTACGGAATTTTGATCAGGGTCTATTCCCAAGTTGAATTCTTCCATCGAATATATAATAATGTACGACAACAAGACCCCATATAAAGGAGTGTTTTCGTTTGGCAAATATATCCATTACCCTTGACGGCATTGATCAGGCCATTGCCGGCCTTAACTACAAGGATGGTTCTGTTAAAGCCAAGGCCGTCATGGCCATACGTTCCTTCTACACTTCAGAAGACGCCGTTAAAAACCTGAATTCCATTGATGCAGACACACTGATCCGGTCCATATGGGCGGTCGAAGATGACCCGTCCAAAATCAAAGCCAAACGTAGAAATTTTTCCAGCATCAAATCCTCCATCAATGCAGACCTGGCAACCCTTTCCAAAAAAGGTTTAAACTCTGAAAACATCATCATCACGGAATCCAATATCTTTGATATGACGGAAGAGGCCAAAAGCAATTTGCTCAGTTCATTCAGCGATGCCGTTAAGACAGGAGGTATCAATCTTGATCAGGCAGCCGATTTGCTGAAAGCCATCAGTGATTTTCTGGAAACCCTCCCAATGGAAAAAAAAGATTTGGATTCCCAAAATATTGTGAGTCAAATCCAGAAAATTCTTAGGAAAATGACGGAAGAAACCCTGGCTGAAGACGAAATTGAAGAAATTGAACTGGATGAAGAAGAAGCGATAGAAGAAATCGAAGAAGTCGAAGAAATCGAAGAAATTGAGCTGGAGGATGACCAGGAAATTGAAGAAGAAATCGATGCCCTGGAATTGGATGAAGATGAGGAAATCGAGGAAGTCGAAATTGATGAAGACGAAGCGGTTGAAGAAATTGAACTGGATGAAGATGAAGAAATAGAAGAAGTTGAAGACGTCGAGGAAATAGAACTGGAAGATGATCAGGAGATTGAAGAAGGAATCGATGCCGAAGAACGGGTTGAAGATGAAGATATTGAAGAAGTAGAAGTCCTCAATGAAGAAGACGAAGAGATTGAAGAAATTGAACTGGAGAATGACGAAACCTTAGAGGAACTCGATGAGCTGGATGAAGATGAACTCAAGGCCCTGGAGGAATTTCGGCAGAAAAAAGAGCTGGCAGAGCATTTTGACGAATCTTTGGGGGACCGGGAAAAAAAATATAATAAATATACCACCGTGCCTGAAGGAAAATACACTATTGGTACCCGGAAAAGCCTGAAATCCAGTCTTGAACTCCAGGAATTTGATATGCCAAAGGTGTATATCGGGATTTATCCTGTCACCAATGCCTTGTTTGAAATTTTTATTGAAGAAACCGGATATATTACAACGGCAGAGGAAAAAGGCTTTGGCCGTGTTTTTCATTCCCGTTTTAAAAAAGACGAAAAGATTTCCACCTGGAAAAAAATAGCCGGCTCGGAAGATGTAAAAAATGCCTTTTGGTATCAACCGACGGGTCCTGATTCAAACCTGCATGGAAAAAGAAACCACCCGGTGGTTCAGATCAGCGTTCAAGATGCCATGGCCTATGCCTCCTGGATCGGCCGCCGGCTTCCCACGGAATCGGAATGGGAAGCTGCCGCCAGGACCGATCTGGGATATACTTATCCCTGGGGGGATGAATTCAATATCAAGGCGTTGAATATCGAACAAAGCGGGTTTTCAGACACCTGCCCCGTGGATGAATACGATGCCTTTGCAAACGAATTTAAAATTGTGGACCTGTTGGGCAATGTCATGGAGTGGACCTCGGATATGGAAGATTCACCTGTCCCGTCCCGGAAAAAGATCACCTATTGTATTGCCAAAGGCGGGGCCTGGAATTCAAAAAACGACGTCACCATCAGCTCCAGGGGCCTGTTTAAACCCGGGTTTTCCTCCAATACCGTAGGATTTCGCTGTATATCGGAGATATTTATATAAGTCATGGATGAATTGGCCCAAACCTATCTGGATTATCTTATCATTGAAAAAGGTCTTTCCAATAATACCATCCTGTCTTATTCAGAGGACCTGATCCGGTTTTTAAATTTCCTTGAAAAAAACAAAATCGATACCATTCACGGGGTGGATACCACCACCATCCTGGCCTGGCTCATTGACCTTGCCAAAAACGGATTATCCGCCAAATCAAGGGCCCGCCATCT
>JAABTB010000209.1 GCA_011390085.1 Desulfobacula sp. | reverse complement strand
ACCATGAAAATAATGAAAATCAGAGGCAATGCATATTTTACAGTATCTCTCATTCTGGCTTTCAAACTGATTTTGGCCACATCATAGCGCGGTGCCAGGGAAGGGTTCAGCCAACACCGGACAATGATATAGGTGATATACAAAAGCCCCATGAGAAGGCCGGGAATTGCGCCGGCCACCAGGAGCTTTCCGACTGAAATATGGGCAATGCTGGCCAGGACAACAATGAGCGAAGAGGGCGGAACCAGCATGGCAAGCCCGCCGACACCAATGATGGGACCCACCGCCATGGATGTTTGATACCCCCGTTTTTTCATTTCCGGAAGCAGGGCGGTTCCCAGCATGGCGGTATTGGCAACACTTGACCCGCTGAGGGCAGAAAAAATGACCCCGCCGGCAGCGGCAAGAAGACTGAGTCGTCCGGGCAGGCGGCCCATCCATTTATCAATCACGTCAATGGTATCATTGGCAAGCTTTGATTGAAACATGATTTCCCCCATCAGGATGAACATGGGGATGGGGGCCAACGTAAAGGTGGAAAGGGAAGAAAAAATCTGCAGCGTAATCTGTTTTAGACCGCCAGGCCCCATAAATACAATGATGCCAAGCAGATCAATGGCTAAAAAGGAAAATGCAATGGGAAACCCCAGGATCAGAAAAAAAATAAGCCCGACAATGAAAAAGGCTAAGACAAAATACCATTCCATATTTTTATCATTCCTGTTCGGGATTTTTCGGGCCAAGAGCCCTGCCCAATGTTTTTAAAACACCCCAAAACTGCCGAGCAAACTGTATGGCAAGAAGAAAAAACCCGATGGGGATAACCATTAGGATTAGGTATTTGGGCACATCAATGGCCTGTACATCCACCACATTTCTTTTGAACTGTCCAAAGGTCGTCCAGAACCCGTACCAGAATAAGATCAGACAGATGACCGTACCCAGGAACCCATGGAACAACCGGAAATAGGATTTGTTTTTTTGTGAAAACCGGCCGGTCAAAAGGTCTATGGACACATGCTTATCCCTTGCCAGCACCCACCCTGTTCCCAGAAAAGTGACCCAGAGAAGGGCATATTCATTGAACTGGACTACCCAAACAGGAGAGGGAAGGCCGATGGTCCTTGATAGAATAGAATAACTAATCGAAAAGACAATAAATATCAGGAGGATGGCTGCCAGGGCAGCCATCCAGTTTAAAACCGTTTGAATCCACTTATCCAAAAAATTCTCCCATCTGTTTTGGCAGGATGCAGGATTATTTTGAGAGCATTGCTTTCAGCTTAGGCCCGTTTTCAGGGGCTTTTTTGATGACAATATCCCATAGCGAAGAATAGGCGGCGTCTTCGAATTTTTTAGCTTCCTCAGCGGACAGGTCAATAAATTGAATCCCCTGTTTTCTGAATTCTGCAAATTCTTTTTCAATATGGGCCTGCCCCCGTTCAACGGCCGCATGCTCTGCCTGCTCTTCTGCCTGGATTAAAAGCGTCTGAAGGTGTTCAGGGATCTTATCCCATTGGGTTTTATTAATCAAAACAACATTAACAGCCATATAAAAATTTGTAGTCACGATATGCTTTGTCACCTCATGCCATCCCCAATCCCTGATGAGTCCGGCCGGCCAGATGAACCCGTCAACCAAACCCCTTTCAAGGGCGGTGTAAACATCGGGCGGCGGTATGACAAGGGGCTGTGCTCCGAGTTTTTTGAGAAAATCAATATGGGTGGGTGCACATCTAACCTTAAGGCCGGTGAGATCCGAACTGGTAATGGGCTTTGTGAGGTAAAGGGTAAAAGGGATACCCGTTCCCATCCGGCCCAGATAATAGGTGTTGATTTTTTCCCCGTGGATTTGATTTAAAAAATCATTTACACCCGAGGCTCTCTCTTCCCAGGGTCGCATTTGTGTAAGACTCAACGCATTGACCTCAGGCACAACAGAGGTATAATATCCGTCTGTGGTGAATACCATATCCACCACCCCGTTTCTCAGAGCTTCCACCTGCTCACTGTTTGGAATGACCTCCGGACCTCCCATGTATTGGATTTCCAGTTGCCCGGGATATTGTTTATCGACATTTGCTTTTACCATGTCCAGAAACGCCATAAAATTACCGACTTCAAATACGGTTTTGGGCCATGCCGTGATGGCCTTGAGCGTAATTTTTTTTGAAGCGGCTTCCCCTGACCCTGAGGACAGTATGACCAAAAAAACAGCCGCCACCAGGGTAACCCATTTTTTTAAACAAACGGAGTTCAACATCTTCTCTCCTTTAATTAAAATATGCAAAATTGGTAAAAAGGCAGTAAATTGCTTCTGCCGACGTTAACCTTAATCCCATTCTCCTGAAATCGTTTAATTTCAACTTTAGCCAATTGGTATAAGCCCGTCAACAAAAACCTCTGCTGAAGATCACCGGTAAAAAAAGGAAATCATTTACTGATAACTGCATATCCGACAAAAATCATCAGCACTTCGCATTGGACTCAAACAGCCTGTTGCGGAATTGATTATTTTATTAAATTACCTTTACAATAGGCTGAGACGCTTTTACATATAAGCCATGGATATCCGAAATTTAAAACTTTTCAGGCATCTTGCCGCCACCCTTCATTTTGCACGGACCAGCCAGGCCTGCTATATCACGCCATCGGCCTTGACCCGGGTCATCCAGCGCCTGGAGTCGGAGCTGGGGCAAGCCCTGTTTACCCGGAGCAACCGTTCCGTGGAACTGACCCCGGCAGGAGAGGCCTTTAAACAATATGCTGATGATGTGCTCCTGCGATGGGACCGGCTTCAGGATGAACTGGCCTCGGACACGGTTCTCAAAGGGGAATTGTCCATCTATTGCTCGGTCACGGCTGCCTACGGCATCCTTCCCGCCATCATGGCCAAATATCGGCGGGCATTTCCCCAGGTCCGGATCCACCTTGAAACCGGTGATCCGGCAAAGGCCCTGGCCACGCTCTTTAACCAGGATGCAGACCTGGTGATTGCGGCCCTTCCGGACGTTCTGCCGGAAGAGCTGGTGTTTCAGATCCTGTCCGAAACCCCCCTGGTGTTTATCGCTCCCCTGAATTATCCTGAAATCATTGTTGAAAGGGAAGGCCGGACGGACTGGGAAAAGACGCCGCTGATCATCCCGGACCGCGGTTTAAGCCGGGACCGCATCGACCAGTGGTTTGCGAGGGAAAATTTTATTCCCCATATTTATTCCGAGGTAGCCGGGAACGAGGCCATCATTGTCATGGTGAGCCTCGGGTGCGGCCTGGGCCTTGTTCCCCGCATGGTGATGGAAAAAAGTCCCTTTCTGGATCAGGTGCGGATTCTGGATGAAAGTCCGGAACTGCCGCCCTTTATCATTGCCCTCTGTACCCGGAAAAAAAACCTGGCCAATCCCAGGGTCCAGGCCCTGTGGGAGATTGCCGGCAACAGATGAAACAATCCCTGCCCATCGAAGCCCATCTTCCGGAGATCCGGAAGGCCCTGGAAACAGAGCGATGCGCCGTGGTCCAGGCCCCGCCCGGAGCCGGTAAAACCACCCGGGTGCCCTTGGCCCTGTTGTCGGAACCCTGGCTGAAAGGCAAAAAGATCATTCTGCTGGAGCCCCGGCGCCTGGCCGCCGTCACCTGTGCCCGCCACATGGCCTCCCTCCTGGGAGAAAAAATCGGGGAGACCGTGGGGTACCGGATCCGCCTGGACCGGAAGATCGGCCCCAAAACCCGGATTGAAGTGGTCACCGAAGGGATTTTTACCCGGAAGATCCAGGCAGAACCTTTGCTTGAAGGCACGGGCCTGGTGATCTTTGACGAATTTCATGAACGAAACATCCACAGCGACCTGGGCCTTGCCCTGGGCCTTGATTCCTTTGAGGCCCTGAGAAACGATTTGCGAATCCTGGTCATGTCCGCCACTCTGGATATAAAAGACGTCTCCGATCTTATGAACCAGGCGCCCACCATAGTTTCCAGGGGGAAAAGCTTTCCGGTGGAGACCGTTTATTGTCCTCCGGTCAACAAGCTTAAAAAGGCCGTCCCCATTGAAATTGCCTGCGAGATCGCCATCGGTAGGGCCATTTCGGAAACCCGGGGGGACATCCTGGTATTTCTGCCCGGTGTGGGTGAAATTTTAAGGCTTTTGTCCCGTCTTGAGACAAACCTTGGTCCGGGCTTCCGGGTCCTTCCTTTATACGGGGATTTGTCGGCCAGGGACCAGGCAAGGGTCTTTGCCGGTCTGGACCCGGCTGAACGCAAAATTGTTCTCTCCACTTCCATTGCCGAAACCTCCGTCACCATTGACGGCATTACCGTGGTGGTTGATTCGGGCCTCATGCGGGTGCCGAGGTTTTCCCCGGGAACCGGGATGACCCGCCTTGAAACCCTCCCGGTGTCCAGGGCTTCGGCGGACCAGAGAAGGGGAAGGGCTGGCCGCACGGCTCCCGGGACCTGTTACCGGCTCTGGTCCGAATATGACCACGGCCTTTTAAAGCCCTTTACCCGGCCCGAGATTCTGAGTGTGGATCTGACCGCTCTGGCTTTGGAACTTATCGCCTGGGGCGTGAGTGATCCAGGACCATTGAAATGGCTGGACCCGCCGGAACCGGCCGCCTATGAGCAGGCCAAAGCCCTTCTGAAAGACCTGGGAGCCCTGGATGAAGAGGGCCGGCTCACCGGCCACGGGAAGAAAATGGCGGGCTCGGGCCTTCATCCCAGGCTCGCTCATATGATCCTCAAAGGCATGGAAAAGGGTGAAGGCCCGCTTGCCTGCCGCCTT
>JAABTB010000021.1 GCA_011390085.1 Desulfobacula sp. | reverse complement strand
GAAAATTATTCTTTAAAATTTAATTTGTCAAGAATATTATTTCGATAATTCAATATATTTTCGAACTATATTCGTTTGGCGTCAAGAATTTGGCAAGGGGGATGATTTTTGTTGATAAAATAGGAGGTTTGAGATACATTTACAAAACATTTTTTTATCATTCAGCAAAGGCAAGAATTGGCAATGATGACACCTAACCCGATCAAAATTCTGGTTGTAGACGACGAAGAAGGGATTCTGGATGTAACAGAAGGATATTTTCAAAGAAAGGGGTATGAGGTTTACACTGCCTGCAACGGAGTTGAGGCACTCAAGATTTTAAAGCGGATAAACATCGGCTGTGTGTTTACGGATATCAATATGCCTCAGATGGATGGCCTTGAACTCGCTGAAAAAATAAGGGAAATTGAAAACACGCTTCCTGTAGTGGTCATGACCGGGTATCCCTCTTTGGAAAATTCCATACAAACATTAAAAAACGGGGTGGTGGATTATCTGATAAAGCCTGTCAGTCTTGAGCAGATGGAGCTAACCCTCAAGAGGATATTGCGGGAGCGCGAACTTTTTGTCGAAAATCTGATTTTAAAAGAGGAAGTGGGTCGCCAGGAGCGGTTAAAACTCTTGAACCAGGAGCTTTTGGAAAGGGTTGACGAAGTCAATACCCTTAACCGGGTGATGGAGGATTTTTCATCCACGGATTCAAGTTACGGCATATTCAGCAAGGTAGTAGATCTGGGTGTCGAAGAATTAAATGCTGAAAAAGTTTTTTTTCATATCTACTCGGATCAGGACAAATCCCTGGTGCAAATGGCCAGTTCCGACTGCGGCATTGAGAATGAAGCCGTTCGTTCCCTTTTTGGACGGGAACTGTCCAAAGCAGCCAATGATTTTATCCTTGATGTGTTAAGTACGGACCATAACCCCTGTCTGATTTCAGGCTCCGGGAAAAATAAACGGCTTGATGATGTCATCACTTCATTGATGATTGTGCCGCTGAAAATCCGGGATAAAATTTTCGGTGTTGCCAGTGCCTTTTCATTCAGCGAAAAAAAGCAGTTTAATGAAAAGGATGTCTATTATATGAGCTTTATTACCCAGAAGGCAGCTTCCGCCATTGAAAATATTGCCCTGTATGAAAATATTTATGACAATCTTTTTTCAACCCTTTATGCATTTGTAACCGCCCTTGAGGTGAGAGATCTTTATACCAGAAAGCATTCGACAAGAGTTGCAAAATATGCCCATATGATTGCAGAAGAGATGAGGTGCACAGAGGAAGAACTGGATATTATTAATTTTGCCGGAAGCCTTCATGACATCGGAAAAATAGGCATACGGGATGATATCCTTTTAAAGCCCGGCCGTTTGACGGAAGAAGAATACGAGAAGATCAAGGAGCATCCGGTCATCGGTGCGGATATCATCAGCAAGCTGGGCCTATGGGACCGGGAAATGGAGATTATCCGGCATCATCATGAACGCTTTGACGGCAAAGGATACCCTGACGGAATAAAAGGGGATGAAATTCCTAAACTTGCACGAATTCTCTGTGTTGCAGATTCGTTTGATGCCATGGTATCGGAGAGGGCATACAGAAAGAAAATGGATCGAAGTCAGGTGATTGAGATCATAAAATCGAATTCAGGGACACAATTTGATCCTGAAATAGTGAAAGCATTTTTGGAGGTTGCGGATCAGGAACTGGTGGATGATTTTTAATGGCTTGAGACCTGGATTTAAATGTGTTATCTGATGAATAAAATGAAATGCACAATTTCAAAAAGCATGGAGTAATCTACAATGGCCGTTTCCAGTGATAATGAAAAACGCAGACATTCCAGAGTCGGGTTTTCGACTGCAATTGAGATATTGATTCAAGCAGATGGAAAAGAGGTCAGACTGGCAGGCAGTTCAAAGGACTTGAGCCCGAAGGGAATTTTTGTCGGCGCAGAAGAAAAATTCGTTCCCGGCACAAAATGCCTGGTGAATGTCTTTCTCACCGGTGGAATAGACAAAATCGAATTGCAGATGAAGGGGACGGTTGTCCGCAGGACGGATAACGGTATGGGGATTATCTTTGATTCCATGGATGTGGATACCTATTCCCACTTGAAAAATATTGTTTATTATAACAGCAGCGATGGTTCGATCTGAGTATTGATATGATGCCGGCAAAGGATGTATATTGATGAACGTAACACTGATCAATCCTTTTATCAATGCAACCATTCATGTTTTGGAAACCATGGCCTTTGTAACGGTGAGTGCCGGCAAACCCTATTTGAAAAAAAATAATGTTGCCGTCGGAGACGTTACCGGTATCCTGGGGCTGACCGGGGTTGCCAATGGGACGATTTCCGTGACGTTTGAAGAAAAATGTATCCTGAATGTGGTATCCAACATGTTTGGTGAAACCATGACGGAACTGAATCATGAAATAGCAGATGCGGTCGGGGAGTTGACCAATATGATTTCAGGCCAGGCCAGGAGGGAGCTTGAAGAGGCCGGGAAAGTATTCAAAGCGGCCATCCCTTCCGTCGTAACCGGACGGAATCATAGCATTACGCATCATACGGACGGGCCCCAAATTGCCATTCCCTTTAGTACGGGAAACGGCGATTTTACAATCGAGGTGTGTTTTGAACGATAGAAAGGATGTTGTAATCTATATAAGGAGGAAAACGTGGCAATGGACACATCCATCAAGGTTTTGATTGTTGACGATTTTGCTACCATGCGCCGGATTCTTAAGAATATTCTAAAACAAATAGGGTTTAAGAATCTTGTGGAAGCCGATGATGGAACCTCTGCATGGGAAATACTGCAGGGCCAGACCATTGACTTGATCATTTCGGACTGGAATATGCCGAAGATGACCGGCCTTGAACTCTTAAAAAAAGTCCGGGCCAGCGATCAGTACAAAAGGACTCCTTTTTTAATGGTCACTGCTGAAGCTCAGAAACAAAATGTAATAGAGGCTGTTCAGGCAGGGGTATCCAACTATGTGGTTAAACCCTTTACGGCCGAAGCGATTTCCGACAAACTGGAAAAGATTTTAAAATGATAGTTGCCCCGACATCTGATTCAAAATTTGAATCCGGAATCCGGGAAGTCCGGGATATTTCCGAATTTGATCGTTTTGGAATAGCCGGTGTCAGCAACGGATTATTGAAAGTTCTGGAAACGACCCGAAAAGTATCAAAATCCAATTCTTCAGTGCTTATCACGGGGGAAAGCGGAACCGGCAAGGAATTGATCGCATCTGCCATACACAGGAATAGTTCCAGGTGCAAGGGGCCCCTGGTGGTGATCAATTGCGGCGCTATTCCCGGTGAATTGCTCGAGAGCGAATTGTTCGGCCATGAAAAAGGCGCTTTTACCGGTGCGCTGAGATCAAGGATCGGCCGGTTTGAAATTGCGGACCAGGGGACCATTTTTTTAGATGAGATCGGGGATATGAGCCCTGACCTTCAGGTTAAATTATTAAGGGCCATCCAGGAAAGAAGATTTGAACGGGTCGGCGGGACAAATACCATTGAAGTGGATATCAGGGTCATCTCCGCTACGAATAAGGATCTTCAGGCAGCCATGACGCAAGGCTTGTTCAGGGAGGACCTGTATTACCGTCTGAATGTTATCCCTATTCACATCCTTCCCCTGCGTGAACGAAAAGAAGATATTTTCCCCCTGGTTGATCATTTTCAGAACATCCTGGTTCAACGGGTGGCAGGATATAAAGCGAAAATTTTTTCTGACGGAGCCCGCCAGGCCATGCTGCGTCATGACTGGCCCGGGAATATAAGGGAACTTGAAAATCTCATTGAAAGGATATCGGTCCTTGTCGAAAACGATACGATTGAGCTTCATGATCTACCGAATTATATGGCCGAACCTTCTTTTCAGGACACGCCTCCTTCCGTAGCCGCTGTTTTTAATAATGAAGTCGGATTCAATGATGCTGTGGATTTGTATCAAAGGTCATTGATTCTCTATGCTTTGAACCAGACAGGCTGGGTAAAGGCAAAGGCAGCCGAAATCCTGAAGATAAATCGGACCACACTGGTGGAAAAAATAAAGAAAATGAATATTCTACCGGAAAGCGACGGACCGATCTTTTAAAATTTTTTGTCATTTTTTTGACATTTTTATCCTCCAAAATTGACCTGAATCTCCCATCAAAGTGTGAAACAAAATCAGCAATTGAGATTTTCAGCTTTAATCCCATGGTTTGATCTGCTATAATACAAACAACATCCTGATATGGCATATTATTTGCTTTTAGAATATTTATATTGGTATATCGATATTTGGTATATCTGTATTGACGTATCTGTGAATGATATGAAATCAACCGGCAAGAATAATGCAAAGTAAAGATGATGATCAGATCAAGTTTAAAAGCAGTTAGAATTTTGCAAGTCTTGGTAATATCAGGCCTTTTATTTTGTGTATGTCCTGATGAGGTGTCTGCCGCACCGGCAATGATCCATAAGATCGACATACAAAAAGATCCTTTGTCGGTGAAAATTTTCCTAAACCGCAATATTTCCGTTAAAGTGATTCGGGTCGGGAAAAAAGAAATTTTGATCGCCTTAACCAATGTAACCCTGGGAAAAGGATTCAAGGTCAATGAACAGGCAAACTCCTTGGTGCAGAAGGTGGCTGTTGAAAAAATGCAGGGCAATGTGGTTGCCGTCCTGTTGACCGGTCATCGTCCCTATGAATATATGGAGTCCGGGTTTAATAAAGCAGATTCAAGTTTTGTGCTCACCCTTGAAAAAAACGGGGAGAAAAAGAGAACAGAGGATATTCCCCTTCCAAAGAGCAATGCCCCTCTTTTGCCTGAAGAAAAAAAAAGCCCTGAAAGGAAGGCCGTCCAATCGGATAAAATGGAAGTCCCCCCGGTCTATTTACCGCCTAAAAGAGAGCAAAGCGTGAATAAGGGGGACATCAGCGATCTTATAAGGTCTATGGATGGCACGGGATGTGATTCAAATCTGATAGCAGATGCACTTCTTCTCATGAAAGGGGAACGGTATCAGGATGCCTTTGATTCTCTGGATCAGTATATTGCCCAGGGGAACGCCACCTGCCTTGAAAAAGCTTATTTTCTAAAAGCCTATGCTTTTTTACAAACAGCGAAAAAGGATGATTTCGCCCAGCTTTTAAAAGCGGAACGGATGTATCAGGATGCATTGGTATCTTATCCCAAATCCCCATATGTTCCCTATGCCTATTCCGCCATCGGCATCATTCAGAAACTGATGAACAATGACGCTGCGGCCGAAGGATATTTCAATATTGTAAAGCAGGATTATCTTGACTATTCAGGTCTTCCTGAAGTCATTTACCATCTGGCGGATCTTTATGAAAAAAAAGGGTTTCTTGACAAAGCACTGATCTATTATAAGCAGGTCTTTGAGGACACGATTGAGAACAGTTACATACCGGATGCAGGCATCGGATACGGCAGGGCGCTTTATGAAAAGCGTCAGTATCTGGATTCATTGTCGGTTTTAAATTATGTTGTGGCATCCACTCCGGACAAGGTTTATACGACCCATGAATTGTTGCTGATTATGGGGAATGCCAATTTCGAAATCGGGCAAACCGGAACAGCCAGGGAAATCTTAACCCGTTTATTGAATCTTTATCCCGACGTAAAAGATCCGGATATTATATTAAGCAAAATCGGCGATACCTATGGGATGGACAATAAAGGCGAAAAGGCGGTAAAGATATATGAGCTGGTCCGGGAAAAATATCCGGACACTGAAGGCTATATTGCGAGTTCCATCGGTCTCGCCCGGTATATGAAGTCTGACCAGGAAAAAATCGATATTTATGAGATGATAAAAAAGAAATTTCCTGACAGTTCATATTCCAGAGTCGCCATGATGCGCCTTGCAGAAATCTATCAAGCAAGTGGAGATTACGCCAAATGTATCAACGAAATAGAAAATTTATTGTTGGCGAATCCGAGGGGGCTCCGGTATGAGGCGGTAAAGCTGATGCAGAAAGCCTATGAGGCTATGTTTCAAAAGCAGTTGAAATCAAATGAATTTACCCAGGTATTGAACCGGTATGAACTGGAGCATCCCAGAATCGACAGAATGGGAAGCAGGGAAATCGCTTTAAGCGTCGGCCTTTCATATCTAAAGGCAAAATTATATGATGAATCCTTTAATCATCTCATCAGTGCCTATAAACAGTATGACCGGGCTTCACGTCCTCCGGAACTGCTTTTCGGGCTGGGTGTGGCCATGGATGAATCCGGAAGAGATGATGATGCCATAAAACTGCTGAACGCATTTTCAAGCCAATTTCCAAAAAATGAAAACCGGATAGAGACATTAATTCGGGCCGGGCATATCTATCTAAAGAAAAAAGAGTTTCAGATGTCTTCGGATAAGTTCAAAGAAGCCCATAAAATATCCAAAAACCATATTGAGAAAGGAACGATTCTCCTTTCGCATTCATCCGTATATGAAAATAAAGGAGATATGAAAACAGCTTCAGATCTCCGGGAAGAAGCAGTAAAAGAGATAGCCCTGGCCTCGGGTGAGAATTATGAATTGCTGACCGAGGCCTATAAACAGCTTGGACAATCGTATATTGCTTTAAAAAATTATGTAAAAGCAGCCGATTCGTATCAGAAAGCATTAAATCTTTCCAATAATGATCAGGAAAAGGCGAACCTGGGTTTCCTGCTTGGGGATGCCTATCAGAAGGGCAATATCATTTTAAAGGCCAAAGAAGCATTCGAACAGGTGGTGGCGTCTTATGATTCAGTCTGGGCAAGACTTGCCCAGCAGCGACTAAATACACTTGAATTGGCAGAGACGGTTCAGAACTCTTAGGAGGACAGGAAAGCAAAACAAAAATGCCGGGACATAAAATTTTTTTTATTATTGAAAATCCAAAAGAAAGAATGGAATATGTCCGGTTTTTTGAGAATCTTGGCTTTCTTGTGGAAACAACGCCTGACGGATCGGAAGCCTTTTCCTGCCTTGCTGAAAAAAAACCGGATATCACCATTGCCGACCTGTCAACTCCTGGTTTTTCTCCCATTGAATTTTTAGAAAAAATAAATGCATCAGCCCTTGCCTGCCACACCCTTATGATTACCGCAGAGCCTGTGGTTGAACATGCCGTAACCCTTATGAAGCTGGGCGCTTTTGATTATCTGGTCAAACCGTTTGAAATGGAACAGCTTGATTTATGCGTCAGAAGAGCCCTTGCTCTGCAGAAAAAGCAAGAAAGACCGGATCTTTTTCCCCAGACCCGGAAGGTCAAGATCATTACCCGGGATAAGGATATCCAAAAGCTCTTGTCTCTTGCCGAGAGAGTTGCAAAATCAAGCGCTTCCGTGTTGATCCAGGGAGAAAGCGGTACGGGGAAAGAGCTTTTTGCAAAATATATCCATGAAAAAAGCGACAGGGTGAATAGACCTTTCATTGCCGTCAACTGTGCGGCCCTGCCTGAGAACCTGCTTGAAAGTGAATTGTTTGGCCATGAAAAAGGGGCATTTACCGGAGCGATTTCAAGGAAAATCGGAAAATTTGAGCTGGCCCATAAGGGAACCCTTTTCCTGGATGAAATCACGGAAATGCAATTCCATCTTCAGGCAAAATTATTGAGGGTGCTTCAGGAAAAAGAGATCGACCGGGTGGGCGGAATCGCACCTGTTGAAGTGGATGTCAGGGTCATTGCCACAACAAACCGGGATGCAAAAGAAGCCGTGGAAAACGGTGATTTCAGGGAAGACCTGTTTTACCGGCTGAATACGATACCCCTTGTCATCCCGCCCTTGAGAGATCGGAGAGGTGACATTGAATTACTGTCCCAGTATTTTATTCAAAAATATTGTAAAATTGACAGCCGTCATGTCAAAGGCTTGACAAAACAGACCGGTGCCATCTTGAACGCCCATTTGTTTTCCGGAAACGTCAGGGAACTTGAAAATATAATTCACAGAGCCGTTCTCCTTGCCGATTCGGATCTGATTGAACCGGAAAATCTGATGCTTGATACCCTGGAATCCGGGGCCCTGCCTCCTATTTCTTCAGAGAGTGCTGATTCTGAATCCGACGCAGGTTCACTTCGGCACATGGAAGAGAAAATGATCTATAAAGCCCTGGACCAGACAGAGGGCAATAGAACCCATGCTGCAAAAATTCTGGGCATCAGCGTCCGGACCCTTCGAAATAAGCTCAACGAATACAAAGAAAACTCCTGATCTGAAATTCAGGCATACAATTTGCAGTTTCAATATAAAAATAGTATTTTATCCGAATGATGTATTGCGTATCGGGGGAAAATGGCGGAATCAAGAATTTTTGGCCACACGACAAAAGTGATCAGCAACGCGCTGGATGTATCAGCCAGGCGCCATAATCTGATAACCGGCAATATCGCCAATATGGATACCATTGGTCATGAGCCCGGTGATCTTGATTTTAATCGAACGTTGAAGCGTCTCATGGGCGAGAAAGAACCTGATTATCTGGAGAAAACCCATGAGAAACATCTGTCTTCGGAAGAGGATGAAAATCTTTCCATGAACGGGATGAACAGTGAAGAAGTGGATATCTATCATCTTGATTCGGTCAATATTGATACGGAAATGATGAATCTTATGGAGAATAATATTAAATATCGGACAACAACGGAATTGCTGTTGCGGAAGATGAAAATTCTGCATTATTCCATTGATGAAGGGGGAAGATAATTCATGGATCTTTTAAATGCATCTAAAATCAGCGGGACTGCCCTTGCGGCCCATCGAACAAAGTTGAATGTGATTGCGGAAAATCTTGCCAATGTGGATACGACAAGAACCAAAGAGGGCGGGCCCTATAGAAGGAAAATGGTTGTTTTTAAGGCCGAAGACATTGATTCATTTAAAAGCGTGGTTGAAAAAAAACAGGAAAAACAGGAAAAATGGGGAATAGAGCTTTCCCCCATTGAATTTGATTCTGAAAAAAAACCGGACAAGGGAACCGGGGTTAATGTGGACCAGATCATCAGGTCCCAGGAGGATTTCAGGCTGGTATATAATCCGGCCCATCCGGACGCGGATCCGGATACCGGGTATGTCAGAATGCCCAATGTGGATCATTTGACGGAAATAGCCGATATGCTGGTGGCTAAAAGAAGCTACGAAGCATCGGCAACAGCCCTTTCGGCCACAAAGGACATGATATTGAAGGCTCTTGAAATCGGGAAATAACAGGAGGATAAACGATCATGAACGGCATTAAAGAGATCAACAGGATCTGCTTAAATACGGAACCGCTTCCGGAAAAAATCAACCGCAGGAATCCTGAATTTGCTGAACGGGTAAAGGCAGCGGTTTTGGATGTGAATGAAAAACAGCACATCGCAGATGATTCCATTGAAAAAGTCATTAAGGGCGAAATGGAAATTCATGAAGGCATGATGAATATCGGAAAGGCTGAAACCTCCTTGAAAATTCTGGCCCAGGTCAGAAACAAAGTCATGGCCGCTTATAATGAAGTCATGAGAATGCAGATATAATGCCGGAAAGCATAAAGTGGGAGAGATAACCGTTTATGAATCCTGTTGTTGAGAAAATCCTTACGACCCTCCGGGAAATGCCCCTATCCCGAAAGATTACCATGGGGATTCTTGTCATGGCCCTTTTCGCCGGATTCACCACCATGTTTATCTGGGCCAATAAAACAGAGTTCAGGGCTGCTTTCAGCGGACTTACAAAGGAAGATGCCGCCCTTGTGGTTGAAAAACTCAAAGAATCCAATACCCCTTACCGGCTTACCGGCGACGGAACAACGATTATGGTGCCGGAGGCTGTGGTATATGATGTCAGGCTGTCGACGGCAAGAGACGGTATTCCCAGAGGTGGTCATGTCGGTTTTGAAGTCTTTGATAAGACAGAGTTCGGAACCACGGAGTTTGTTCAGAATATCAATAAAACAAGAGCGATTCAAGGAGAACTGGCAAGGACCATAACCGCCTTTGATGAGGTAAAGACCGCCCGGGTAATGATCGTTATGCCAAAAGACTCGGTCTTTGTTGAAGAGGTTAAAAAGCCGTCTGCATCCATATTACTGGAATTGAATTCAGATCTTGACAAAGAAAAGGTGACTGCCATTGCCCACCTGGTGGCCAGTGCCATTCAGGATTTGACACCCAAAGATGTGACCATTGTGGATACGGCGGGCAGGATTCTTTTTGAGGGAAAATCAGAAGAAGAAGAGGCGAAAATAAAGGCCGAGAACCTGGCAGATGCCCAGTACCAGCATAAAATCAGGTTTGAGGAAAATCTGACCAAAAGAATTCAGACCATGCTGGAAAGAATTGTGGGACAAGACAAAGCCATAGTACGGGTAACCTCGGAAATGGACTTTTCCGAAGATGATATGAATGAGGAGATTTTTGATCCCTTTGAAAGGGGAGGTGAATTTGTCCGCAGCCGCAAAAACAGGGCGGAAAAAGTCGTTGCATTGTCTGAGGAAATCCCGATCCCCTCCACGGTGAACCCCATTGTGGGGGATGAAGACCTTCAGGGACAGCAGAATAAGGAGCTGGTCAACAAGAGCGATGATACCTTTAATTATGAAATCAGCAAAAGGGTCAGGGAGGTTAGAAAGCCCATGGCGGTTCTGACCCGTCTTTCCGTGGCAGCCGTTGTGGATGGGAAATATGAGCTCAAAGCGGATGAGACTGGTAACCAGGAAAAGACCTATGTTCCCAGATCCCCCGAAGAAATGAAGCAATTTCAGGATATTGTCGTCAAAGCCATGGGATACAATGAAGAAAGAAGCGATCAGGTATCCGTGGAATGTTTTCCTTTTGCGTCCATTTCTGAAATTGATGCTGAGCCTGGACTTAAGGGACTGGAAAAGATTCAGGATGAATATGGAAGACTGATTGCAAATCTTTTGATCGTTGTTGCCTTATTCCTTCTGGTCATACGCCCCATTGTCAAGACCGTCAAGGAAATCAAGACCAGCATGGACAGGGAAGCGCTGCCGTCTCCCGAGGATATGGCCCTGCTGGAAGATGAGAAAAGGTCGCCGGTATTCGTTGAAATGGATGCCAAACAGCAGAAAGAATACCTGGAAATGATGACGGAAGAGCAAAGGGAAGAATTCTTAAAGAAAATGAATCCAGAGGAGAGGGTGGCTTATCTGATGAATATGCCGGTAAACGAAAAAGCAAAATACTATGCTGAAAAAGATCTTCTCAAAACGGTGAATATCCTGAAAGGCTGGATCAGTGAAGGAGAGGAGAAATAATCATGGCAGATGTTCTGGACCCTTCCAATATCCCCGGACCCAAAAAAGCCGCCATCTTTCTGATGTCCATGGGAGAGGCATATGCCACCAAGGCCTTTGAAAAAATGACTGAAAAGGAAATTTCCGATCTTGCCTATGAAATGTCATCCATTGATCATATTACCCCGGAGATAATGAAGGCGGTTTCCCTGGAATTTGTAGAAAAATTTGAGGGTGAATCAAAAATGATCATTGAAAATGAATCCTTTATCAGGAATGTGGTCAAAAATACGTTAAAAGATAAACAAGCCAATGCCATTCTTCAGGATCTTGAGAAGAAAAAACAGGATAAACCCTTTATCTGGAGCAGGAATGTGAACGTGGGGACCCTTGCCGGCTATGTGGTCGGTGAGCATCCGCAGACCATTGCCATGATCCTTGCCCACATGCCGGCTGAAATTTCATCGGAGCTGCTGATTGCCATGCCCACGGAATTAAAAGGGGATATTGCCATGAGAATTGCAAAACTGGGGCAGATTTCCGAAGATGTGGTCAGGGATGTGGACAAGGCATTAAAACTGGAACTTTCCGGAGCTGTAGGCCCTGGAGGGAAAGCCGGCGGACTTCAGGTTCTGGTGGATATTATTAACGGGGTGGACAAGGCCACGGAAGATGCGGTCATGTCCCATGTGGAAGAAGATAATCCGGAAATGGCCAATGATATCCGTAACCTGATGTTTGTATTTGAAGATTTGACCGGTATTGATGATACGGCCATGAGAGAAGTCTTGAAGAAGGTTGAAGGCCAGCAGCTCACCTATGCGCTTAAGACGGCCACCGATGAAATGAAGGATAAGATCTTCTCCAATCTTTCCCAGAGAGCCGGTGAAATGCTCAAGGATGACCTTGATGCCATGGGTCCTGTCCGCCTGACCGAAGTTGAAGAGGCTCAGCAGGCTGTTGTTCGGGCAGCCAAAGAGCTTGAGGCGGATGGAACGATCACCCTTGGAAAAGGAAAAGACGATGTCCTTGTCTAATGGAGAAGCGGGTTTCAAACCCATGGATTTGAACTCTCTTGAGATCTTTAACAAAGAGATCATGAATAAAAACGAAGAGACAGAGCCGGATTTGTCCCGGTTCAAGCTCTTGTTCGAACCGCCGACCTTTGAAGAGATAGAACCTTACGCTTTTGAAGCGGTCTATCATGAAACACGGAAACGGGAAGAAATTGTTTTTAAACCCTTGATTGAACCCAGAAAAAAAAAAGAAAAGACTCCGGATAAAGCAAATGATCCTTTGGTTCCTGATACTGGGAACTTGAAGGATCAAGCCGTTCAAGAGCCTGAAGAAACCCCTGAAGGAAAAGGATACCGGGATGGGTTTGAAAAAGGGTTTGAAGAGGGAATAGCAAAGGGAAAACCACAGGGTTATGAAAAAGGATTTCAAAAAGGGGAAGCCGCCGGATTTCAAAAAGGGGAAGCCGCAGGGGCAATAGAGGGGCACAAAAAGGGATTTGAAGAGGGATGTAAAGAAGGGGAGTCCAAAGGAGAGGAAGACGTCCGCCAAAAAGCCGCCGGAATGCTCGATACTCTTAAAGAGTCTTTGACCATGGCGGATCAGACCATTGATCTTCTGGTTGATAAATATGAGGCAAGGATTATTTCCCTGATCCAGCAGATTGCGAAAAAGGCAGTCATGGCCCACATTAAAATCAATGACGGCATTGTAAAACAGATGATACTGGAGTCCCTGAAAGCATTGGTCAACCCTGAAGAAATAGTCTTAAGCATATCTGAAGAAGATTATGAATATATTGAAATGATCAAGGATGAGTTTTTTGATGAGATGGAATCCCTGAAAAGCATCTCGGTAAAATCCGATCCGTCTGTTAAAAAAGGGGGCTGCAGAATCGAAACCAGGACTGCATCCATTTCATCGGATCCGGACTCACGACTGGAGGCCATTTTTGAAGCCATTCAAAAAGCAGGTATTTAAATGAGGCTTGATCCGCTTGCAAAAATAGAGTTTGAAAAATATGAAAAAGCTGTTGACCAGTGTGTCCTGATGCGGCCCGAGGGAAGGATCTCCCAGGTTATCGGGCTGATTGCCGAAGGAGACAGCCTGGGGCTCGGCATCGGCAGTCTTTGCAGCATCCTGAATGATCAGGGAAAGGAAGTTCAGGCAGAAGTGGTGGGGTTTAAAAAAGAAAAAGCCCTGTTCATGCCTTACGGGGATATCCGGGGAATCAGCTTGGGCAGCCGGATTATTCCGCTTATGGCCTCCCAGGAAATAGGCGTTTCAGATCAACTGCTGGGACGAGTTGTCGACGGCATGGGATGCCTTATTGATGGGAAAGGCAATATCGAATACACAAAAACCTATAATCTTTATGGAAAACCCATGGGCCCCATGCAGCGAAAACCCATTAAAGAACCGCTGGATGTGGGCGTCGCCGCCATCAACAGCATGATCACCCTGGGAAAGGGTCAACGGGTTGGTATTATGGCGGGATCAGGGGTGGGAAAAAGCGTCCTCATGGGCATGATGACAAAACATACCAGTGCCGATGTGGTCGTGATCGGTCTCATCGGGGAGCGGGGCCGGGAGGTCAAGGATTTCATCAATGACACTCTGGGGGAAGAAGGGCTCAAAAGAGCTGTGGTGGTTGCGGCGACTTCGGATTCTCCTCCCCTGGTAAGGATACGGGGGGCTTATCTTGCCACCACCATTGCAGAATATTTCAGGGACCAGGGAAAAGATGTCCTCTTGATGGTGGATTCCATTACCCGGTTTGCCATGTCCTCCAGGGATGTGGGGCTTGCCGCCGGAGAACCGCCCACATCCAGGGGATATACCCCGTCTTTCTTTGTCCAGATTCCGATTCTTCTGGAGCGGGCCGGGAATATGGAGAACGGGGGGTCCATTACAGGTATTTATACGGTTCTGGTGGAGGGGGATGATATGAATGACCCGGTGGGCGATACGGTTCGATCCATTGTTGACGGCCATATTGTTCTGTCACGGAACCTTGCCAACCAGGGCCATTATCCAGCCATTGATGTTTTGGCCAGCGTCTCAAGGGTCATGCGGGATGTGAGCCAAAAAGAACATGTGGTATTGAGGAACAAAGCCGTCAGTGTCATTTCCGCCTACAGAGGCGCCGAAGACATGATTACCATCGGCGCCTATATTGACGGGTCGGAC
>JAABTB010000208.1 GCA_011390085.1 Desulfobacula sp. | reverse complement strand
AAGGCGGCCACCGGGACGCCCTTTAAATCGGGCAAAGCCCGTATCCAGTCTTTGACATACTGGGGCGTATCATAATAAAAAACCGGGGACCCCAGCACGATGAGGTCAAATTCACCGATCCCGGCCCGGTCAAAATCCCGGATATCGGCGCCGTCCGCCTTCAGGCCAAAGCTCTCAAAGGTTTTTTGCAAAAGCCTGCCGTTCCGTGCGGTGCAGCCGGTCTGGCTGTACCAGAGCACCAGGGGCCTTTGGGCAACGCGGGGCGCCATGGGCACGGTAGCCGGGACAGGGGCGGCAATGCATGAAGGGATCAGGGCCGGCAGGGCAAAGACCCCCATGGCCATGGAACTCTGTTTTAAAAAATCCCGTCGGGTTTTCATCCTCTTTCTTTTTCTCCTCCCCGGGTCCACCAGGGATTCTCCCGGCTGCCGGTTCCATACACAAAGGTCTCTCCCGCCATGGGCGTGGCCGTTTCGATCCCGCATGGCCCGGCGGCCCGGACCAGGCGCTGCATGGGATCATTCCAGGCATGCAGGGAAAGGTTGAAGGTTCCCCAGTGAATGGGGTGAAGCACCCTGCCCTTCAAGTCCAGATGGGCCCTGGCCGTTTCTTCGGGAAACATGTGGACAAAGGGCCAGAGTTCGTTATAGGCCCCGCATTCCAGAAAGGTCATGTCAAAGGGGCCCAATCTCTCCCCGAACTCCCTGAACCCGGGGAAATAGCCGGAATCCCCGCTGTAAAAAATTCTGAAATGGGGCGAGGTAACGGCATAGGAGGCCCACAGGGTGGAATTCCGGTCCCCCAGTCCCCGGCCGGCACCTGGCCGTTCTTTTCAAACAGAAACCGCCGGGACGAGGTGAGCCAGTCCCTGGGCCCCATGGTCAGGGCCGGTAGACTCCCTTTGAATCGTCCGCCGTGAAACTGAGGGGAGTTGGGCTGTTTTTCTCTGCGTTTAAAATGAATATTCATTTACCGATATCTGCATTTTTAAAGTTTTTATAACCGGACGGCATCCCAGGCCATTGCAAAGGCCGCCTCAATATTCTTTTCCGTCAGTTCAAAATCAAGACAGACCCGTGCATTTGAAATCGCCAGGATGGGATAAAAGATAAAAGCCGTCAGGATATGAAAATCCACATCCTTGATGATCTTCTGCTCGATGCCCCGGCGCAGGACCCGGATCACGGGCTCAAAAAAGGCTTCAATTTCCCCCTTGTCCACCAGGGCCTGATAGGGCGAATGGGCAAACTGCTCCGTATACTGGAAATAGTCAGGATGCCGGGAAATATAATCAAACATCCGGAACCACACCTGCCTTAAAATGTCCCGGATGGGAAGGGTCTCGTCAAAGCCCTCGTGAACGGCCCCGGCAATATTTCGCTTGATCTCCACATAGGTTGACACCAGGAGGTCTTCCTTGTTCTTATAATAAATATACAGTGTGGCGGGAGAAATCCCGGCCTCCCCGGCGATCTTGGAAACCGAACTGGCGGCAAACCCGATCTCGTTGACCAGTTTCACCGTTGCCTCAAACAAGGCTTCCTGCTTGATATCGTCTTTGGCTCTCATTGTAATTAAATAAATGATCGTTCACTTATTGTCAAGAATAACCCTCATTTATACCATACGTTTCTCCCTATAAAGAACAATTTATGGGAATATTGAAACTCAAATTTTTCTTGCCAAATCTAAGGGCATCAGCCAATATCAATTAAAAAATGAGCAAGGATGTTTTAATGGGTAAATTGGATAACGACCAAAATCAAAAATTCATGTATAAAGGCTTCGATTTTAGTCAAATTGATTTTTTAGATATGTTGTGCCACTCTGATTTGGGAATCCTCATGACTGATCATCAAGGTATTCTGGTTTTTTATAATAATGTTCAGGCTATGATTGACAAACTCGACCCCTCAGAAGTGCTTGGCAAAAAAATCACAGATGTCTATAAATATAATAATGACTCAAGCACCTGTATGAGAGTGCTGAAACATGGTCGCCCCATCATCAATTATGCACTTTCTTACAGATCAAGAAATGCGAACGTCGGCAATACAATCCACAGTGTTTTTCCGCTATTTAAGAACCATAAGATCGTCGGGACGATCTGTTTTGTCAAGGATTACAATATACTGGAACGTTCAATTCCCACTTTCTTATCCCCCAAAAATAATGAAATATTTGCCAAAGGAACCGAGTTTACATTTGCCAGTATTATTGGATCCGATCCTCGCTTTGTTGATGCTGTCAAGATAGCGAAAATGGCAGCGAATTCTCCTTCACCCGTTATGCTCTATGGTGAAACAGGGACCGGAAAAGAATTGTTTGCCCAGGCAATCCATAATTTCTATTATTCTAAAAAAGAACAATATATGGATATTAATTGTGCGGCGATACCCGAAAGCCTCATAGAAGGGCTTTTATTCGGCACCGTGAAAGGCGCCTATACGGGAGCAGTTGACCGTGCCGGTCTTTTTGAACAGGCCAATGGCGGTACTATTTTCCTGGATGAAATTAATTCTATGCCACTTTCCTTACAGGGCAAACTTTTGCGCGTGCTTCAGGAAAAGAAGGTCAGAAGAGTCGGGTCTCTTGATACTATTGCCCTGAATGTAAAAATCATCAGTTCTCTGAATAAATCACCTCAGGATTTGGTTGTGGCTGGAGAATTCAGGATGGATCTTTTTTACCGACTCGGTGTTATTTATATTGAGATTCCATCACTCAGAAATCGACGATTAGATGTTGAAGAGCTTGGACGACATTTTTTACAGAAATATAATCGCATTCTTGGTCGGAATATTAAAAACATTTCACCGGAAGTGATTGACTTTTTCTGGAATTATTCCTGGCCGGGGAATGTTAGAGAGCTTGAGCATGTAATAGAAAGCGCCGTAAATATGACTGGCGAAGATGAAAAAACATTAAAACTGGAGCATTGTTATTTTATAAACTTTTTGGGTAAAAAAAGCGATTCGGAATACGATTCCGGTTCATCCAAGAGTAACAAAAACACAGATGAATTTTCGGCTGGATATTTTGAGGGGTGGAACACCCTTAACCTATCCTTAAATCAATCGTCATTAGAAAAGAACACCATCATTAAAGCCATTGAAAAAACAGGCGGAAATATTGCCAAAGCGGCTACTCTTCTCGGGATATCGCGGCAATTACTGGGATATAAATTGACTAAGCACCAGCTAAGACAGGACCTTTTAAGTATCAAACAGAGATCCACATAACGTGTTGTATAAATATTTTTCTATGTAAAATTTTTTTTACTTTTTTGACACCCTTTTTTTCTTCCCTCTTTTGGTTGTTCCCCCTATAGCCGCTGGATAAGAGCATATCCGTGTATATGGGGAATCCGGCATGCTAATTGCTAATATTAAATGCCCAAGAGTGATCATGAATTTTGGCATTTATCATTTCCTATGGTCAGCTTCCAGGTAGGAAGTTTACCACAGGAAAAAACCAACACCTTTTAGGGAGACTGCTATGAGAGGGAAATCATCAAACATAGACCATGGGTTAATGTGGCCTAGTGTAATTGTAACAGGAATTATTGGATTATTGTTATCTCTTTTTCCAAAGTCTGGCAAAGCGACGGTTGATTTGCTTTTTGGCGTTTTAACCCATAACTTCAAATGGCTTTTTCTTCTTTTTGGATTGTTTTGCGTTTTATTCTTGATCTGGCTTGCCAGTTCAAAATGGGGAAACATCAAGCTTGGAAACCCTGATGATGAGCCTGAATTTTCAACCTATGCCTGGGCCTCTATGATTTTTTGTGCCGGTATTGGTATCGCTATCGTATATTGGGCGTTTATTGAGCCGGTGTATTATTTAAATACCAGCATTCTCCATTTGGATCCGACAAACCAGAAAGGCCTTATTGGTGAACTTGCCGGTATGTACGGACAGTTTCACTGGGGAATTACACCCTGGGCCATTTATGCGCTGCCTACATTCCCGATAGCCTACGCGATTCATGTTAAAAAAATTCCGGCACTTCGCTTGAGTGCTGCATGCCGGGGTATAATCGGAAAGAAAGCGGACGGACCCTTGGGAAAGTTGATCGACATCGTGGTTATTTTTGGGATGATTGGTGGTGTCGGGACAAGCCTTGGACTTGCCGTCCCTCTTGGAACAGCCCTTGTGGCCGACATGACAGGTCTTTCCGAATCATTCTCGCTCCAGGCAATCATACTGATTATCTGGACGGCCTTATTTACGATAACAGTCTGGGCAGGACTTAAAAAAGGGATTGCAAAACTTGCATCACTGAACACATATATTGCTTATTTCCTACTGATTTATGTTTTTATCATTGGTCCCACAACCTTTATTCTCAACAACTGGTGTAACAGCCTTGGCCTTATGTTTAGTGATTTTTTCAAATTGAGCCTGTGGACCGATCCCATCAGTAACGGCGGTTTCCCTGAGGGGTGGACCGTTTTTTACTGGGCATGGTGGGTCGCTTATGCACCCATGATGGGACTTTTTGTCGCCCGGATTTCAAAGGGGAGAACCATTCGCCAGGTTGTATTCGGAGAATTGGTCTACGGCAGTATTGGGTGCTGGGTGTTCTTTGCAATTTGGGGCGGATATGCCATACATCTTCAAACTTCAGGCACTTTGGATGTATACAGCATCTTAAAAGAATCCGGATGGTCCAATAACGTAACAATTATTGCCATCTTGAATGCAATGCCGGGAGCCAAATATATCTTTATTCCAATTTTTACCATTTTATGTTCAATTTTTCTTGCAACCACCTTAAACTCTGCCGCTT
>JAABTB010000207.1 GCA_011390085.1 Desulfobacula sp. | reverse complement strand
TTTTTATTGCCCCCTGAAATATCATAGGTAATCGAAACGATGGGGACATTCAATTTTGTCTCAAGCTTATGGGCCATGGATTCAGTAATCAGTCCGGGACAGCAGAAGGCGGGATTGGTTTGAACCAGCAGCTTTAAATCCGGGTACTCACTGATAATGTGGTGAATCTTTAAGATATTGTCCATGGATTCGCCGGTATGTTCCTGGAGAATGCCGTAATCGGGGAGAATGGCTTCATAGGATTTGTTTACCTCAAAGATGGACCGGCCCAGGATGGGTTCAAAATATTTATAATATCTTTTTTCCATGGCCTGCATGACAACCAGCAGTGTTTTGTTTGACATCAGGCTCACGTATTTCCCTTCTTTAAACCATTTCCTGAAATATGAGTTTGCGATGATTTTTAGATATTTATAATAGGGGGTGGTAATGACTTCCCCCCCGTTATCTTCAATGAAATGAATCAAATCCTGATTCATAATATCGTTGTCCCGGACATAAAGGTCGCCGAAAATTCCGATTTTGGGTCTCTGTTCAGGCCGGGTTTGAATATGTAAAAACATATCCATGATGGTTTTTATGGACGCTTCCTTGTCCCCGCCGCTTTCAAAAGTGTTGCATAAAAGGGATAAGGCTGCCCTAAGGGTTTGATCCGTTTCTCCTTTATGAATCTCATAGGGTCTGATTTTGCAGCCGACACTTCTTAAAAGTCCGCCGAACATATAGGCAAAATAGGCGTTGGTGGAGGCTTTAAATGAGATATCGAACAAAGAAAGCTCCCCTTTGTAGATTTCTGATGTGTCAAATCCATTGCCGTTTCTCTCCAGTATTTTTTTAATATGATAGGGATACATTTTAACATTGCAGGCGATTTCCGAAGGATTCAGCCACAGGGCACAATCAGAGGGATCAAGATGATGATTTTCCACCGTATGAATAAATGCTGCCGCCACGGCATTTAAAGGAATGCATTGCCCCGTATTGGTCAGAATGCTCTTTTTCAGCGTATCAGGGGTTTCTTCCATGAGAAGGGCCTTATATCCCTCGTTTTTCATAATAGATACGATAAGGCTTCCGGTAAAGATATCCCAATTCGGAAAAAGGATGGTTTTATCTCCGATTTTGGATAAAAATCGGGGGTGAAGAGGGGCAAGCTCTTTATTTTTTTTCTTTGGGGCTGAGGTATGGTGGTTGAAAAATGATCTTACCGCAGCTTCCACCCGTGTCTCATATCCGACACTGGAATCATGCTCGTCCAGCTCCAATATCAGATAGGGCTTATGATAGGTTTCCATGATCTGTTTGAAATAATCAATTCCAAAAGCATCAGGAGCGCATTTAAAGGAGCTGATATAAACCGGATACAGATGCTCGGTTTTTGCAGCGATAAAGGCGGTCTTAAGAATCTGAGCCACGTATTTCCAATGGATTTCTTTTAACAAGGGGTCTATTTCTGAAAAATCAAAATTCTCAGCATCCACCATATCCTGGAAAAAGGTTTTTACCCCCAGATTTTCAAAAAGCCGGGGAATGTTGCCGTTCATTGTATCTGTCAAAATCGTATAGGGTCTGCCGACCAATACCACATTGACATCCGAGCCGTTTGCCCGATACTTTTCAAATAATTCCCGCTTTTTCACCTGACAGGTTTCATGAAATTCAACAGCGCTGTCATAGGCGGTTGAAATATCAAAAAAGGAAAACAGAAAATCCGATGATATGGTTTTTAAGGCCTTATACAATTCCAGCTTGGTATGGAAATTTGTATATAGGTATTTGATAATCGGGGAAACCAACCTGTTTCGATCATATTCCGACAGGCACGATACCACCGATGGAGAGAACTGGGTATAATAACAATGCTGCCTGCGCCGGTCTTTTTCACCCGTATTTTCTTCAAAATAAAAGGGCAGAAACACATAATCCGCAACACCCATTAAATACTCAATATGTCCGTGCAGTGCCGTGACTGGAGCACAGAATTCAGCTTTCGCTGTTTTTTTCCCAAGTTTTACAGGGGCCTTCAATTCGTCGCTGGTAATGGTTTTAATGCCCAGCTTTGAAAAAAAATAAACCCAGAAATCCACATCTTCAAACAGGTGAAGGGCTTTTGGAATACCCATGGTGAACTGGTGTTTGATGATAGGTTTTTCGATTTTCGGAACAGCACGGTTTCTCGATGCCAAAAGGCTGTATCCGGTTTTCCGGGGAATCATTCTTTGGGTCTGGTAATCCCTGCCGCATAAAAATCCATAGGCAAGGGCTTCACCATTCACCTCGGCAATGGTCAGCTTGCAATAATTTGTGCAGATATTGCAGGTTTCCCGGCGAACGGGAATTGCAGATTTCCATAGCCCGAATCCTCTGAATCCGGATGTTTGCAACTGTTTTTCCTTTACCAGCAAGGCCACTCCCAGGGCTCCCGTCAAATGGCAATAGCGGGATACATGGATGGGTTTTTGTAATTTCTGCTCAAAGGCGGCAACAAGCGCTTTATTCCTGGCCGTGGCCCCCTGAAAAAGAATGCAGTTTCCGATTTTGCCGATGTTGGCGACCTTTGTCAGATAATTGTCTCTGACAGAATGGAGAACCGAGGCCAGAATTTCATTTCTTTGATATCCCTGGGCCAGAAAATAATTGATATCCCTTTCCATGAAAACAGTGCATCGATCACTGGTGACAGGAGATGAAACGCCTTCGGTAAGCTTTGAATACTCGGACAGAGGGCATCCGAGTTTGATGGCCTGTTCTTCAATAAAGCTTCCGGTACCGGCAGCGCATACCGTATTCATGACCGAGGCGGTTACCCTGCCATCCTTTAAAAGAGTGAATTTGGCGTCTTGCCCTCCGATTTCAATGATGGTGTCGACATTTTTGTTTAAATTGCAGGCAGCCGTTGCATGGGCGGTTATCTCATCGGGTTCGATATCCGCGCCTATGATTTTGCCGGCTATTCTCCGTCCTGAACCCGTTGTCCCGCATCCTTTTATCTCAAGTTCGATCCCATAGGTGCTAAAAAAGGTCTCATAGGCTTTGAAGATTTTTTGTACGGCAGTGACGGGCCTTGATGCCGTCTTTGTATAAAAACCTGCCACCGGCAAGCCCTCATGATTGATGAGAATGCTTTTAGTGCTTGTGGACCCCACGTCCAATCCCAGATAGCCTTTTTTCAGGTCCATCAATCCGGGATTTTGATAAATATCAACCTCGACATCGTCGCTGACATTGGAATAAAAACTTTTAAATTCAGGATATTGTGACAATGTTAGGTCAAGTGCCGGGTATAAAAGATGAGTTTGTTTTTGGGAATTGATAAAGATATCTTTTGATGAGGAAAACGAAACTTTTTGAAATTTTTTATGGTTCAAAAGATCATCCATCAGGCAAAGTGCCGCACCTGCCGCGCCATAGAATTTTGAATTAGAATCGGTGATGAATTCGCATCCTGTCGTTTTTTCAAGATGTTTTTTAACAGCCCCATTATAGGAAACTCCACCGCAAAAAATGATTCTTTCCCCTGTATGACCGAATTTAAAAAGGGTATTGGCAATATTTTTTGCCAGACCATAACAAAGACCATCACAAATCTGCTCAATACCATAACCTTCCTGCTGGGCATGAATCAGATCGGTTTTTGCAAAAACAGCACACCGGGTGGCTATATCCGGGATTTTTTTTGTATTCAGCAGTGCTTTTTTACTGAGTTCTTCAGAGCCCCCTGGTAGATCTAATCTTCGTGCCTGCTGATCCAGAAAACTACCCGTACCGGCAGCACAGGAGGTGTTCTGTTTTGCCCCGACATAATGCCGGGTTTCATCAAACCGGCTTAATGAGAATTTTTCTCCCCCAATATGCAAAATCGCATCAAATGCACTATGAAAATATTTTGCCGCACGGATCAGGCTTAGCTGGTCATCATAAAATTGATCGGCGCGAATAAACAAAGGGGTGGCATCGGTGGCACCGACATAGGCGATTTGGGTTAAATCAATCTTCTCGGTCAATTTTGTAAAACACTGCCTGACTTCACCATGATGTATTGCTGATGAAGAATGAAGGATATCCCCGTCAAGAGTCAGCAATACGATATGAATGGAAACAGAGCCGATATCAATTCCGAGAATATAAGAGGGATCCTTTGTCATTATAGTTTTTCCTTAATATGGTTCCAGAATTCCAATACCCCTTTAAACCAGCCGTCCATAAACATCTGCTCATCATCTGCAGGGCAGGATTCCCGGTTTCCGGGCAGGTTGGCCACTTCATAAATTTTTTTGAAATAGTCACTCATTTTGGAGTCGGAAATCAATTTATACGTGTCCTGAAAATTCAATACGTATAAAAGATCTCCATAATGGGCAATCTTGGCCCACTGAAGACCTTCTGTTTTTCCCAATGCATAATATTTTTTTTCCCAGTTCTGCTTTTCCTGTTTGAGTCGTTTAATGATATCAGCCATATCAAAATCTTCCGAAATCCTCTTCTGAAATTCTTCTTTTTTTTGGATGGCTTCGGCCAATGCTTCCTGGAAGAGTTTTGAAAGATTGAAAGAAGCCCGCCATTCTTCCAATTTCTCATAAAGAAAATCCGGCATGCTGAGTGTTATTTTCTGAGTCATCCTGATGTCCTTTCATAAAATACTCATTTGAATTGATCTATACGTATCGATTAATAAAATACGTGTCAATCAAAAAGATAAAAGGGGATTAAAATTTCTTGAAAATATTTGGTTTGCGAATCGCTAAAATCTTGAATAATCTCTCATTTGAGGCTATACTCAGCCGCTATGTTCATAAAATCCA
>JAABTB010000206.1 GCA_011390085.1 Desulfobacula sp. | reverse complement strand
TTTCCAAAAAAATATATCAAACCGATTATTAAGGCCATGGAAGGCTGCGCCGTTAAAAACCAGCTTCACCCGGACATCCGGACAGACACATCGGTAATTTATCCGGATCATGGTTAATCCCTGGGAGATTCGGCTCGGAATGGGTCTGCCCTATCTATCCCTGTTTCCTTAAGAAACTGTCCAGGGCTTCGATAAGAATATTGGACAGGGTTGTGTTTTTCTCAGCGGCAAGTTTCTGAACTCTTTCTATCATGGCACACGGAAGCTCGATGGTCATGCTCTCCGTCAGGTCGGTACATTCGTTTTGGGTGATTTCATTTTCCATTATTTTATCATTACCTGAATGGGGTTACAATACGGCAGTGTCTTAACTCGGCAGTATCAAATGGTTTTTATGTTCTTTTCTTTGTTAATCCTCTGGATGCTGATGACGGCATGTTCTTTTACATTTGAAATATGCTGTTTCAAAATCTTTACCGCACCGTCAAGATCGGAACCGGCAATACAGTCATATAGTTCTCTATGCTCTGAATCAACAGTTTCCATGGGGGTCACAAAGAGAATATTCCCCCGGTATTTGAGATATAAAAGATCAAAAAGCGATTTCAAGGTATTGATCTGAATGGTGCATCCTGAAAGTTCCGCAAGCACAAGGTGAAATTCCATATCCTTTAGCAGGCGCTCTTTTAGATAGATATCCCTGACAGCGGCAAGATGGTTGTCCAAGGCTTTCTTCAATGTCTTGAGACCTTTTTGCCCGATATTAGACAGGGTCTTTTGTAAAAGAGAGGTTTCAATCAATTCCCGGAAATCATAAATTTCAATGATTTCTTTAAGACTGATATTTTCAGTATAGTATCCGCGGTTGGGCTCATGCCGGACAAGCCCTTGAAATTCCAGCCGCTTCAAGGCCTGGATAACCGGCGTGGTGCTCATGCTCAGGCGCTCGGCAAGATCCCCGTATGAAATCTTCTGTCCGGGGATGATTTCATTTAAAAAAAACATCCGGCGGATACCCATATAGGCCTCCTGAGTATAATCATCCGAACTTTTCTTTTTTTCTCTGGGATTCCGGCTCATGAACAGAATGAATATACCAAGGGGGTCATAAAATCAAGACGAAACCTCCTTTTTTAAATTGACAATCTGGCGCCAAATGCTCACTATCATAAATATTTTTCCTGCTACAGGACCGGACACTTATCAGGACAGGGGTATGAAAAACAGAAAAAAAAGGGTTTCTTCCGGAATAGCCGGATTGGACCGGATGCTCAACGGCCTTTTCATCGGAGATAATGTGGTGTGGTATGATGACGCCGGAAACCTTGCCGCTGACTTTTCCATGAAATTCATCAGACAATCACAAAAACAGAACCGGTCCATTATTTATGTTTCCTTTGACCGCTCCCCCAGAAATCTGATTGAAAAACTCGGACTCCTGGCTGAAAACCAGGACCTTATTATCCTGGACTGTTTTACAAACGGCAAGGGAGACAAATCAGAAATTTTTAATAAATTTTATGAAAAAGACGGGGCTCAATGGCCCTATAAAGTCATCAAGGTCACCCGGCCCGAGTCTTCCCAGGCAGTCTCTGAAACCATCCTGGGTCTTCACAAAACATTGACCCATGATGTCCGGTTTGTGTTTGAAAGCCTCACCGGCATGGCGGATTTATGGGGGGGAGAAGATCATATTTCAAAATTCTATTCCCATACCTGCCCCCAGCTTTATGAATTGGATACTATTGCTTACTGGATGATTGAAAAAGATGCCCATTCCGGTAAATTGAAAGCCCATATCAACCAGATCGCCCAGGTGGTGGTGGATCTTTCCATGAAGCAGGGAAAAAAAAGAATCAAAGTCCTGAAAGCGGAGAACCGATCCCCCGCAACCCTTGGAAATTTTTTTGATTACAGGGATGCCGGCGGCGATATCCTGATTGAGGGGGAAAAACCCAGGGCTATCCAGGCGGATATAGGCTCTGTTGTTAAACATTACCGAAAGCTCCAGGGCATGTCCCAAAAAGAATTGTCAGGACTGGTCGGGGTCACATCCAGCAATATCTCCCAGATTGAAAGCAACCTGATTTTCCCTTCCATACCGGCCTTGTATAAACTTGCCGAACATCTTTCCGTTGATGTGGGGTCCTTTTTCCAGGAGAAAAATACTCTTGAAAAAATTGTTTATCAAGCCGTTGACGGGGTTAGGATCAATCTTGCAACCCATGACAAAAAAAATCTGGATATTCTTCAGCTCACTCCCTTCGATATGAAGGGGAAGGCTGACCTCTTCAGGGTCACCCTTTTCCCGGGTAAAAAGCTGTCCTCCCATTTTTTTCCCTTTAAGGGAGAAGAAGCGGGCCATCTGCTGTCCGGGAAGATCGATATGGTCTACAAAGATCAGACCTATTCTCTTGAACCGGGGGATACGGTTTATCTGAATACCCTCAGTCCATCCATATGGCAGAACCGCGGGGAAGATGCGGCCATCCTGTTTTGGATAAAAATCAAATAAGCAGGGGGGCTTGAACACCAAAGCCCCCCGTGTTAAGCATCGCTTTAAATTATGAATTCAATATTTTTTTCGCACTTTCATTATTGACATCCGTTACATGGGGAATACCGGTTTCATGAGCTGTTTCCCGATTGCCTGAGAAAATTTCCTGGCGCGTGATCTGATCCAAAGAAAATTTTCTTGCCCCGGCCATCAACTGCTGAAGGCCGCAACCCAGCTTATCCGCCAAGGTATAGAATCCAATGGCGCCATAAGGAATATTCTTCATTTCATCCTTACCCAGTCTTTTTTCAAGATCATGGTATCCTGCAAAAATTTCATCCACGCTTTTTCCAAATTCCAGAACCGTCTTTGGCAGTTCATTCCAGTTTCCGTTCACGGCAGCCCGGCGTTCAGGATAGACGGCGCCCTCGATATTGGCGCCCAGAAAACCGGGAATCATGACGGCTCTTCCCATGCAGACCAGTTTTGTATAGGGCGCCCCCAGAGCAAGGGCTTTAAAGATATGGTCCTCAAGGGCGAATCCACCTGCAAAAGACATGTCTACCACATTTTTCCCTTTTGCAGACAGAATGCTCGCATATTCATGGGCCTTTGAATGAAGATGGATGGATGGCACACCCCAGCTTTGCATCATATTCCAGGGGCTCATGCCGGTACCGCCGCCGGAGCCGTCAATGGTCAGAAGATCCAATTGTGCATCCGTGGCGAATTTAATGGCCATGGCCAGCTCTTCCATACCATAGGACCCGGTCTTCAGGGTAACCCTGTCAAAGCCGATCCCCCGGAGGTATTCAACCGTGTTCATGAAATCATCTCTGACCTTGCTGACCGTGTCCAGATTGGTAGCGCCCAGACGGCTATGGCGGGCAAAAGACTTGATGGCCCCCAGTTCAAACCCCTGCTGAACTTCAGGAAGCGTCGGATCAGGATCCACAACATATCCGCGCTCTTTAAGAAATTTTGCATATTCAATGCTCTTGACCTGAATTTCGCCGCCGATATTTTTTGCACCCTGGCCCCATTTCAGCTCAATGATGCATTTGTCTCCGTATTTATCCACCACATATTCTGCCACACCATTGCGGGTATCCTCAACATTGAGCTGAACAATAATCGCCCCGTAACCGTCATAATACCGCAAATAGGTTTCGATACGGCGATCCAGCTCAGGTGCCTTAATGATTTTTCCTTTTCTATCTTTCTGGGGACTGATCTCGGAATTTCTGTCCACACCCACGACATTTTCCCCGATGACCACAGGGATACCGACCAAGGCCCCACCGATGGCAAAAGCATTCCAATATTTTTCTGCAATAAAAGTGGAGCCCATGGCGCCCGTCATCAAGGGCATCTTAATTTTTGTTTTATTCTTTTTACCAAATGATGTTTTAAGGCTGACATTGGGAAAAATGCAGTCATCCGGGTTATGGGTCAGATCCCCGGTCAGACCGGTTGATCCATAGGCATACCCCTGAATTCTTAATGAATTATAAGACACCCCGACATGGGTGGTATTGTTGGCGCCTGCGGTCACCAGCCCAAAACTCCGGGGGTAGAGCAGTTTTCTTCCGATCATGCTGGACTGCCAGGTTTCGCATTGCCCTTTACAATCTGCCCGACATAATGAGCAAAGGCTCGATTCGCATATATCTCCCCGGTTTTTGGTTCCCAGGGCATCATTTCCTTTTGAAAATCTCATTTCCATTTTCCGATCTCCTTTTTTAAATTCTTTGCTTTCCTTACTCCATTTCGCCGTTGAAATGATGTTTGTGAAAATAAAAAAGGCATCTTGTCCGGATAAATCCGGGCAGACGCCTTTGTCTGTTTGATCATTTATTCTTACGCCATTGTAAAAATAAATTAAATAACAAGTCAGAATTATCCCGGACAAAATTTAATGTCAACTTAATTTTTAAAAAAAAATTACTTTATACTAATTTACCGCAGAACTGATCTCATAAGGGGTTTGAGAAAAAGTCTTGACACCGTCGCCAATGATCTGTAAAAACGGAATGAATGTTCATTCTTGAAAGGGTTTTATGAAAAAAACAGACAAAAGAGATGTTATCCTACAATCCGCCTTGAGATTGCTTGCCGAACAGGGCTTTCACGGCGCTCCCATGGCCCGGATTGCAGAGCACGCGGAGGTGGGCGCCGGAACGATTTACCGGTATTTTGAAAACAGAGACGTCCTCATTCTGGCCGTTCACCGGATGGTTCGTGATGAATTGACAGCCATTCTTCTGGCTCACTACCCGAAAGAGCAATCCGTCAAAGCGTGCTTTTTTCATATCGGCACCTGCATCAT
>JAABTB010000205.1 GCA_011390085.1 Desulfobacula sp. | reverse complement strand
TAAAAACAATTTGCCCTCCCTTATTTCAGCCCTATGAAGGAGATGATCCTTTTCCACGACGAAAAGACCCGTGGGCATACCGGAAAACATGGGGGATAAAAGCATCCGGTCTTCAGGCTCCCGGCGCTTCGGAAGAATGATCCGGGATTCCAAGAAAATATAGGCCGGGAGGTTTGAAGGGTCCATCAGGAAGGAGAGGACGCCTGAAAGGGGCAGATCATCTTCAAGCCTTATCCTTGCATCGGCCTCGATATTGCCTTCCGGCACCTGGGCCTTAAGACCTGAAACCTCTATTTCCAAGCCTTTTTTCAATAGTTTTTCACAGATCCCGATCCATTCAAAGCCTTTATCAGCCGCCTGTTTTTCCATGGCCCGGCGGACGGCAGCCATGTCCTGCCGGTTGGAAGGGTCGGAATTCATAATCTCTGCCGCCCCTTCCCGGAAAAAAGCCAGAAGATCTTCATATCCGCCGGCATCCATGTGACGGATATGAAGCCCTGCTGCCGCATTTTTGATTTCATCCCCCCCGGACTGAAACGCGTCCAGGCGGCCTTGTGTGTTAATGGACACGGAAACTTCTTCAGGATGATACGCCAGCTCATAATCAAAGGCTGCATTTGAAAGGATTGTTGTTTTTCCCGGATCAGAGGATTGAAATTCCTTCAGAAAAAATGAAGCCTTGCCGGCCCTTATATTCCCGGACACCCTTTCCAGGTCTGATTGCCATGAAAACCCTTCAAGCCTTGTTTTACCGGCCAGATCCAGGCCTTCAAAATAGATTTTCGACACCCACCGATCCTTTCCCCAGTCCATGGAAAGACTGGCCCGGCACGGCCTTATCTCAATGATACCCTCAGTGTCCCGGTATGAAACCGCCTCAAGGGCAAGCCTGGATTCCATCCTGTCCCAAAAACGGATTTCCGTTCTAAGGGTCAAGGGATTTTTCCCGTTCAGTTTCTTGTTGACGATATCCATGACCCATGGATTCTTCTCAAGGCTTGTGGTGGTTGAAGCGCCGGCTAAGCCATGTCTGACCCGGTCAAGAAAGAGAATTTCATGAATTCCCCAGGAATTTTCAAGAGCCGGGGCAACAATTTTCCATTGGATTTCAGAAGAAAAGAAACGCCGGTCATAGCCGGTAATTTCAAACAGAGCTTCTGATCCGGAGGCCCTGGTGCTCCGGTTCATGTCCTCAAAAGACTGCCTCACCCTTTTTTCCACGATCATGCCGTTCAAAACCGGCATTCCAATGACACCGAGGACAATCACAAATGCGACCCAAAAAATCCCTTTTTTCATGCAACCCCTTTCAACCATATTTTAGAACTGCCTATAACCAAACCCAACCAAAGTCAAGGGGTTTTACCGGCAAACGACAGATGAACCGATTCACCTCACTCTCTCATATTTTAATTGACAAAAAAGGCCATTCTATTTATAAATCAAGCCTCTTGATGAAGGCTGAAATGAATGATTTCAAAAAAGGACATCAAATCGTGAAAAAATGGTTTATATGCTTATTAATCGCAGGTTTGATCGCATCAAATGCCCTGGCAAAAGAAACCCGGAAACCTAAAAAAACACCCCCGGCCCCGGCCAAAAAAGAACAGGCTGCTCCTCCGGAGAAAAAAGATCCTTTTCAGGCCCTCATCGTCATGGAGGCAAGCACCGGCAAGATACTTGAAGAAATCAACCCGCATCTGAAACATCCCCTGGCCAGTGTCACCAAGCTCATGACGGCATGCGTTGTCATGGAAAAACTGGAATCCGGAGCCCACCAGTTAACGGAAAGCGTTACCGTATCTGCTGCTTCATCCAAAATGGGCGGCAGCCAGGTTTATCTGAAGCAAGGGGAATCCTTTACCCTGGAAGAGATGATGAAGGCCATCATGGTTGCTTCGGGAAATGATGCCGCGCTTGCCGTTGCCGAACATCTTGCCGGAACCCGGGAAGCCTTTGTGGAAGAAATGAATAAAAAGGCCAAGAGCCTTGGCATGAATGATTCCGAATTTCACAGCGTTCACGGTCTGCCGCCGGCGGAAGGCCAGATTGCAGATGTCAGTTCCTGCAGAGATCTGATGCTCCTGTCCAGGGAATTGCTCAAATATCCCAAACTTCTTGAATGGACCGCCATCCAGACGGAACCTTTCAGGGAGGGCGCCTTTATCATGAACAACCACAATCGGATCATCGGCAAACTGCCCGGCACGGACGGCTTCAAGACCGGATTCTATTCAGATGCAGGCTTTAATGTAGTGGCCACCGCCAAAAAAGACGGGCTCAGACTCGTTGTCGCAGTCCTGGGAAGTCCCAGCGCCAGGATCAGAGACAATGTCGCCATTGAAAAATTCAAAAAGCACATGGCCAAATACACCATGGCCCCCCTGGCCAAAAAAGGCCAGGCCATGGGAGAACCCATCGCCTTACCCCAGGGGGAGACCCAGTCTTTTCAGTCTGTGGCTGCCGCTGATGTTTCCTATCCGGTGTTAAGGGAAAAGCTGTCGGCCGTAAAAAAGGAATTCCACCTGCCCCGGGAGCTTCAAGGCGGGGTGGAAGAAGGCCGGAAGGTAGGAGATATCGTGTTTATGCTGGAAAATGAAACCCTGGGTACCGTGGACCTGATCGCTCCGGCCCAAATCAAGAAGCTCGGCTTTTTTAAACGGCTGCTCAGACGGGTCGGATTCTGATAAAGCGAATAGTCGAATTTTTAAATTCATATTGTTTCAGCTTGTCATAATGTGTTAATAAATGCCGGCGTATAATTTTTTGGAACAAAACACATGGGCATCCGGTTTCTGCATAAAACATTGAAAAACCCCACGGTCCTGGCTTCAGGGATACTGGGAAACAGCAAGGACATCCTTGAGCGGGTCCATGAAAACGGCTGCGGCCTGGTGACCCTGAAATCCATTGGGCCGGAACCCAGGGACGGGCATAACAACCCCACGGTCATCGATCTGGGCTGCGGCCTCATCAATGCCGTTGGCCTGCCGTCCCCCGGATATCTCAACATGGAAAACGAATGGGCCGAACTTGAACACCGGAATTTTCCCATCATTGCCAGCGTCTATGGCGGGTCCGTGGATGAATACCGGCGGGTGGCCGAATATGTGTCCTCAAAAAAGCCGGATTTTATTGAAATCAATATCTCCTGCCCCAATTCCGAACAGCACGGCATGATCTTCGGCATCAACCGGGACTCTTCCAGGGCCGTGGTCTCTGCCGTGAAAAAGGCCGTCTCGGTTCCCCTCATTGTCAAACTCACCCCTCAGGCCCCGGACATTGCCGATATTGCCAAAGCCTGTGAGGATGCCGGGGCCGACGCCATCTGCGCCATCAATACCGTGGGTCCGGGCATGGTCATTGATATTGAATCCGGAAAGCCCATCCTGGCCTTTAAAAAAGGGGGCTTGTCCGGGCCCATGATCAAACCCATTGCGGTCCGGTGCGTATTTGATATTTACAAAGCCGTTTCCATTCCCATCATCGGCCTGGGCGGCATCACCACCGGGGAAGACGCCATTGAAATGGTCATGGCCGGGGCCACCCTGGTGGGAATCGGAACGGCGGTCCGGTACCGGGGCATTGACGTATTTCAGAAGATTGCCGATGAAATGGACGCCTGGCTTTCAGAGCGCAACCTGTCCCTTGCGGATATCAAAGGGGCGGCCCATGGGGAAGGATAGCGAATGATGACAAAACCCGTTATGGATCAGAAACCCCTCATGCTCCGGGTGACGGAAAACAAAAGAGAGGCACCGGACTATGCCACCCTGTTCTTTGACCACAGCCTGGCTTTCAGGCCGGGGCAGTTCGTCATGGTCTGGATTCCGGGACTGGATGAAAAACCCTATACCATTTCCCATCATAACCCGGACCGCTTCGGCATCACCATCGAGGCCAAGGGCATTTTTTCCAGAAAGGCCATCGCCCTTACAAAAGGCGATCTGGTGGGCATCCGGGGTCCTTTTGGCAACGGATTTGATATCCGGCCAGGCCAGGTTGTTGCCGTGGTGGCCGGCGGCTGCGGCATGGCCCCCCTGGCCACTCTGGTGGAGCAGCTTCCCGGCGACACCACCCTGATCCACGGGGCCCGGTCAAAGGATTTTCTCCTTTTTCCGGACCGCTTTGCCCTGCCCCGTGAAATCTGCACCGATGACGGTAGCCTCGGCCACAAGGGTCTGGTCACCGACCTCCTGGAGCGGCGGATCACAAACGGAAGCCCCCTGGACATGGTCTATGCCTGCGGCCCGGAAATCATGATGTATAAGGTTTTCCAGCTCTGCGAAACCCGCGGCATTCCCTGCCAGGTCTCCCTGGAACGCTATATGCGGTGCGGGTTCGGAGTCTGCGGGGCCTGTGTCTGCGGCAAACAGGTGGTGTGCAAGGACGGGCCGGTATTCGGCTCCGAGACCCTCAGGGAAATGAAGGATTTTAACACCAGGGCCCTATTAAAATCAGGCAGGGAAGTGGATCTTTCCCTGTATTTTTCCTGGCGCTGCCGGTAACCCCCCATGACGATGAAATAAAAATGTAAGATAAAGACGATACGATAAGGACCCCCATGACCTATAAAGAAGAATTTATTGAATTTCTCGTGGAATGCAATGCCTTAAAATTCGGCGAATTTGAACTGAAAAGCGGCCGCATCGCCCCCTATTTCATCAATACCGGCATGTTTGACACCGGCCTGAAGATCAAGCGGCTGGGCGGATTTTATGCCAGGGCCATTCAGGAACATTTTTCCGATAAGTTTGACGGGATCTACGGCCCGGCCTATAAAGGCATTCCCCTCTGCATCTCGGCAGCCTCGGCCCTGGCCGACCTGGGCCTG
>JAABTB010000204.1 GCA_011390085.1 Desulfobacula sp. | reverse complement strand
AAAAAAAACGGTTACACTACAGGTAATGATCCAGAAGTTCCGGTTTTTATAAAAAGGCATCAATTCCAAAGAAATCCAGTTTCGATAAATGGCATCTTTTTCTGCCTGTGTAATTAATGAGAGCCCTTTTTCAAGAATCCTGTTCAGGATCGGCCAATCCTTTCTCGATGCAAAACAAAGCTGGTTTGAATAATTCGAATAACCTGCAATACGAAGGTTAGCTATGCCTTTCTGCTCTATGATATATGAAGCAACAGCCAGATTCACCACTGCTGCGTCAACGTTATTTGTGGCTGTTGCCAAAAGACATTTCTCATCATCATCAAGTGGTATCAGTTTGAGATAATCATATTTTTCCTTGATATGATTATGAATGGCAAAATCACGTGTAACTGCTATTTCCATCCCTGTCATTTTATCCAGGGTGAGTGAAGATTTGTTTTCTTTTCGAACAATGATAGCGTTTGGAATTTCGATATATGGTTCTGTGAAAAGGGCGACCTGTTCTCTTTCAGGAGTCTTTTGAAGATTATTATTGACATGAATTTCCCCTGTGCGGAACCGTTCCATGAAATTTTCCCAACTGTCGGGCTTATCCATCTGGAATTTAAAATTTAGTTTGCTTTCCAGGAGCTTTTGGTAATCTATTACAATTCCGAACGGATTGCCCTGTTGGTCTATATCTATGATAGGTGGCCAACCAGATTCATTATTGACAATAATTTTCCCGTCATGTTGATTCAACCATTCTCTTTCTTCTTGTGTCAGGGGATCTTTGACAGTGTCACCACAACCAAGCATAAAAAGACCTGCCAATAGAATAGAAATGACACCCAGACGTATCACACCGGTTATCACTCGTTCCTTCAGTGGATATATCCTACGGTTAATAGCTTTTGAACAAGCTATCCTTTTTTCCGAGTTTTTCATTTTGGAAAAGGCCTTCTCTATCAAACTCAAATTATCAGGTTCAAGCCTGCTTACATAAAGATTGAGGCTTCCAATATTCAGCAATACTACTTTTATCAGCAAAAAATTTTAAAAAGGTTACAACAAAAATCTGGATATTGCAAAAAATTAATGATTTGAAACGGTTTCCGACTGAGTATTAATGGTATCATCTGTCACTGGGACTTATTGAAAACGAGCATTCAATAACAGGGAAAGCCTGCTGGAAATTTCAAACCTAAATTTCGAGTCCAAACAAGTGGTAGTCTGCACATCAAGGCTTAATTTGGCCGGTCCTCATGCGAGTCTTTATATACTTTATTTTGGAAGAATGGCTTATGGTGTGGTTTCTGGCTCATATAGATTAATCTGAATACAGAAAAAAGAATCCGTGAAAAAAAGGGCAGGAACTAAATGGATAGCCCTGCCCTTAAATCTTGATTTAAAATTATGTTTTATTCCCTTTTTCTGGAGACTCCGGCTAAGCCAAGAACTCCAAAACCAAGGAGAAAAAGGGTGGCTGGTTCTGGGGTGGGTGAAACATTCGCTGAAATGGAATATGTTCTATTAAGTCCAGCAAGGAAGCTTGAATTCGCAGTGAATATGTCTCCAACAGTAGTTATGTTGTTGGCAGTAACATCAAAAAGTACAGGCCCAGTATTCAAATTGGTTGGAGACCCTATATAATCGAATTCTATTGTCCCTACGGGATTGGTCCATCCTATGAATTCACCAATTTTGGCTTGAATTTGATCCACTCCAGAAATTGCAAATGTATTTAGTCCCACACCAGCCGTAGTAACTATATTTTGTCCTGTAAGCTTATATTGATCTCCAGATATGTACTCGAAGGTTTGGAGATAAATAGTACTACCACCATTAGTCCAAACAGTCCATTCGTCGATAAGCCCGTTTTCTGTAAACATTAAATTCGTATCTATCATAGTGAAATTCGTAGCGGTATCTATACCACCTCTATCAATAACAGAATTTCCAATTGTGACGGCAGATGATTGACCTACCATCCCAAGCATTAAAAATCCAATTGCCAAGCTTGCTAAAAATCCTTTTTTCATTTTGTTCTCCTTTTTATAATTTTATTATGCCAAAACCCCAGTTTAAGCCCGTTAGTATTAATAAGATCAAAATCAGGCTTTCTAACAAAAAACTTTAAAATCCTTACATAATTCCTCCTTAAATTTGGTTGTTAAAAAAAAACTATCCGCTTGAATGCGAACAGCCGTATGTTATAAATTTAAAGACCCTATAAAAAAAATACAGGAAATTTCGTTCCATAAGGCGACTGCAAATTATATACCACATTCTGATTCAGGCTTCAGTCAGCCGTCGCCCCAAGGAATACCTTTGCCATCCAGCCATTTTCGCAAGATCTCTTTACACGCATTCGTTTCTTTAGTCAGATATGATCTTTGGTCAAATATGATCTTTGGTCAAATATGATACATTAAAGTGCATTGCTTTTTGTTTTGGTATCTCCACCCATTTTACCGGTTTTGGGGTGTGTCATAATCAGGCATTTGAGTGTTTGACATTCAGGCGACAGTATTTTATTGTTCAGGCCATGGGTTTCAGGAATGACGAACCAGGGGAAAGAAAATGAAAATTCTTGTCATTGATGATGAAAAACCGACCCTTTCCATGTTCAGGCTTTTTTTGACCGCCTATGGATATGAGGTTTATACGGCGGAAGACGGTGAAAAAGGATTGGCCCTGTTCCATGAGATCAGGCCCGGAATTGTTTTTACCGATTTGAAAATGCCGGGCCTGGACGGACTTGAAGTGCTGCGAAGGATAAGGAAGTCTGATATTCCTTCGGAAGTCATTATCATTACCGGCCACGGGGATATGGAAAACGCGGTGGAGGCCCTTGATCTGGATGCCTCGGATTTTATCAACAAGCCTGTTGAGCGGCATGCTCTGAGTTCCGCCCTGGCCCGGGCTGAAAAAAGAAGACAGAGGCCGAGGGATAATTCCTTTGCATTGTCGGAAACACAAAAGGACGGGAACCTTATCGTTTCTTTAAAAGGAAAATTAAGCGAGTCGGCCCGGCCCCTGTTTTCGCCCCTGCTGTCTGCTGTGAATCCGGACCCTGAAGAGAGGATTCTTTTTTTTCAGGAGGATTTTTCCATTGATAAATCCGGTATCGCCCTTTTGATGGACGTGATACAAAAGCTGAGGCAAAAAAATACGCCCATTGTCATGGAAAATTTGTCCTATAATTATCTCAGGATTTTTCAAATGGCCGGGATGGATAAATTTGCCATCCTGAAAGAAGCATTGACGGATGATTAGATCGTAAAAAAGGATAGTCATGACAGGTCCCTACGGCCCTCCCCATATTGCGGATGCCATCAGACGGCCAAGGCTTTTCAGTCTTCTGGATCAGTATGCTCACCGGCAGAATTTTTTTATCACCGGTCAGGCGGCCCAGGGCAAATCCACCCTGGTGGCATCATACCTGAAAGACTCGGGAAAAAAGATCCTCTGGTATCATCTTTGCCCTGACGACAATGACGACGCCAAACTTTTTGACCGGCTTACATCCGGGATCAGATATCTTCCGGGTGCAGGACCCGAAGACAGTGGGGAATTTTTGCCGGTAACGACCCTGGGTGCTGAAAAAGGGTTGTTGCGATATATTGAAGGCCTGACCCTGACTTTCAAAGATCTGCCCTTTGCCCTGATCGTGGTTCTGGACGATGCCGAATGCCTGGACGAATCATCGGCCGGGTTTGAGATGATCAACGCCCTTTTGAATACCCGGTTTTATCGCCATAAATTTTTTATCCTGTCCCGGACCATCCTGCCCTTTCGTCTTCCCCGGCTCAAAACCGAACACCATGGGTTTTTCCTGAAAAATGAAGACCTCTCCTTTACCCTGAATGAAACCGAGGCCTTTTTCCAGGGGAAATACGGGGGAAAGGCCCTGGATATAGAAAGGATTCATAAGATAACCGACGGCTGGGCCGGGGGGCTTACCCTGGTTTCGGAATCCCTTCGCCGGTCCGGAGGAGTTTCAAACCTCCCGGAACGGGTATCATCGGAAGCCTTTGATTATTTTTCCCGGGAGATTTACAAGACCCTGTCCGAGCCTATCCGCGAATTTTTGAGAATTACTGCGGTTCCGGATATCATTGATCTGGATATGGTGGCCCATATTTCAGAACCCGTAGATGGTCCGGCCGTTTTAACGGGACTTGAAAAAAGGAATCTCTTTATCCAGAGGATAGAGATCCCCGGTCTGGGCTCCCGGTTCAAATATCATAACCTGTTCCGGGATTTTCTGCTCCAGGATTTAAGGCGGACCCTGACCCCGGAAGAAGTGAACGCGCTTTATCATAAGGCCGGACGGATCTCCTGGGAAAAAAAAGACCCTGAAGCGGCCTTGAATTATTTCATGAAAGCCGGGGCCTTTTCGGATATTATCCGCATTCTCAGGATCAAGGGAGCGGATTATATGATCAAGGGAAAGATGTCCGGGCTTGAACAATGGATTTCCTGTCTTCCGGATCATCTGCTCAAGGATGACCCCTGGCTGATCTTTTTTTTGACCATGACCCGACGGATCAGGGGTGGGAAAAAAAATATCCGGGATTTTCAAAAGGCCCTGACCCTGTTCGAAGGTATGGGGGATATTCGGGGTATCCTGCTGGCTCTGGGGTATTTGATCGAGGCCGCGGTCTTTATCCGGGAGCCTTCTTCAGTTATTCTCAAATGGATCCAAAAAGCCGAGGGCTGTCTGGCATCCATGCCGGAAAAGGAGCGGTTTACTTGGGCCCGGGGGCTTTTGTGGCAGCAGATGGGCCTTGGGTATATTGCAGGGGACGGCAATATGCCCAAGGGGGTTTCCGCCTGCAGGAACGCGGTTCTCCTGGGAA
>JAABTB010000203.1 GCA_011390085.1 Desulfobacula sp. | reverse complement strand
CGATGGCATTTTCAAATCCCCGTTCGATTCCGGCAGGAGAATCCATGATCACATAGTCAAATTCTTTTCGCAGTTCATTGGCAACGCGTTCAACGCCGGCCGGTGATAAAACGTCTTTATTATCGCTCTGGGAGGCCGGAATCAAAAAAAGATTATCAATTCTTCTGTCCCGGATGGCAGCCTGGCTGATTTTGCATTTGCCCAGAACAACATCCACAATATTAAAAACAATCCTGTTTTCAAGCCCCATGACAACATCAAGATTTCTTAAGCCGATATCCATATCCACGATGGCCACCCGCTTGCCTTCCAAAGCCAGGGCCGCACCAATGGAAGACGTGGCAGTGGTTTTTCCAACGCCACCCTTTCCTGAGGTTATAACGATTACTTTTCCTTCCAATTCACACCTCTACATTTGATATTTTAAATAGCTTCCGGCCAGGGCATTTTCCGGAAAGGATTGGTCTTCATATAATCTTTTACAACAATTCCGTTATTTTCAACGCAGGCATATTCCGGTTTTATCCGGACTTCTTCATCAATTCCTGAGGCTGTTGTCTTCCCGATCCGGACCAGAGTGGGCCTGAACTCCAGGGCAAAGACAATTGCCGATTCATTCTCTGGAAATCCGGCATGGGCTTTACCTGCCAGGCGCCCGAGAACAATAATATCACCACCTGCACAGATTTCCGAACCCGGGTTGGTATCCCCCATGATGACGATATGTTTTCTGGATTCAATTTTTTGACCTGAACGGACAATCCCTCTGAGCATGAGGACATCAGTTTTATGATGGTTCCAGCCTTTTGAAAGATCCCTCTGACGGATCCGTTCGGTGGGAATGGATCTTTTTTCCGGGGGCTTGGATACTTTGGCCACTTCAAAGGTGGACATGATATAGGATCTGAGTTGTTCTATGAGATCATCATGGCCTTTTGCATCTCCGACATCAATGACCACGCTTGCATTTATGGCCAGATGTTTCAGATTCCTGAATACTTTATCGATTTCAGATTTGAGAACCTCTTCAGGATGTGAGGGATCAAGGGTTATCCAGAAACCGTCACCAACTCCTTTCAACCTTACCGGGGCAGCGCTGTCAAAATTAATCATCTTAATATACTTAGCAAAAGCATGGGTTCATCCAAAATAATTTTCAAGGACTATAGATAATCATGAGATTTGTGTCAAGGATTGAATATACTTGAGAAAAAGACTTGCAGGCAAATTTGAAAACCTGCCTACAAGAAGGGTTTCCAGTATCTAAGGCTCCAGAACTTCTCTCAGCTTATGGGAAAAATCAATGACGCTGTAAGGCTTTAAAATATATCCCCTGCATCCCTGCCTCAACATTTCCTGGGCTTTTTCATCAATGGAATACCCGGTTGAAAGAAGAGCCTTGATATCAGGGTTGATTTTTTTTAGCTTCAGAAAGGTTTCAAGTCCGTTCATCTCAGGCATGATCATATCCAGAATGACCAGATTGATTTTGTCTTGTTCCTTCTTATAAATTTTGATGGCCTCTTTTCCCGAAGCTGCAGTGATAACACTATATCCCAGGGCCTTGCAGATTTCCCGTCCTACGGTCAGGATTCTATCCTCATCATCCACCAGCAGGACAAATTCGTTTCCCAGGAATAGTCTTTCGTCTTTTGAAGGAAGGTCAAGGGTGTCGGCCGTTTCCTTCAGGGGCAGAATCACGGAAAAAGAAGATCCGATATTGGGAGAACTCCACACATCAATGATGCCGGAGTGATTTTGAACAATTTCTCTGGCAAAGGTTAATCCAAGGCCTTTTTTTTCAGGATAGAGTTCATGATCAGCAGAATAAAAAGGGGTAAATATTTTATCCAGCACATCTTTTTCCATGCCGATACCCGTATCGGTAATGGAAATTTTGACAAAAAATCCGGAATTTAACCCATAGGCATCGGCGGTTCCGTTTAAAATAGCCGCAGATTCAGTAACAACCGACAGTTTCCCCCCTTTGGGCATGGCCAGAAGCGCATTGTCAATAAGGCTCATCAGTACCTGGCTGATTTTATCGGGGTCTGCTTCAATGATCAGGGGTTTGGAATCCAGATCCACATCCAGGACGATGCGTTTTCCCTTAAGATCAAGATTTTCCACTGTTCTGCGAACCAGCCGGTTGACATCAATGGCGGCAGTATAATATTCATCCACTTTGGCAAAGCCCAGGAGCTGGGTTGCAATTTCAGAGCCTTTGTCAATACAGCGGATAATTTCAACAATATGCCGGTAAAGAGGATCAGACGGCTTTATGCTGTTCATCATCAGGGATGCCCTGCCCTTGATGGCGGCCAGGAGGTTGTTGAAATCATGGGCTATGCCTCCGGCAAGAGCCTCCACTGCATCGGGGGCCTCGTTCTTGAATTGAATATGTTCCATGTTATGCCTAACCTTAAAGCTTTGTTGATGGCCAATTTTCTTAAACAGTATTAATTATAGTAAAAGTTTTAAGGGAATTCAATCAGAGAAAACCCTGAATTTTTAAAAAATATTCCTTATTCAATGGCAATGATTCCTTCCTGAATGGCAAATTTGGTCAGTCCTGCTATTGTAAAAATACTAAGCTTTTTCATCATATTCCGGCGATGACTTTCCACGGTCTTGACGCTCAGGTTCAATCGCTGGGCAATATCCCTTGTCTTTAATCCCTCGGCAACCAATTGAAGAACTTCCCGTTCTTTTTTCGAAATACCCTTGGATTTTGAAATATCCTCAAGAGATTGAAATTCATTTTCTTCAGAGTCGACATACATCCTGGCAATGGAAGGGGTCAGATGAAGCCTGCCCTTTAGAACCTCCTGTATAGCGTCATACAACTCTTCAAAGGCGGATTCTTTCAAGATATATCCGGAGGCACCGGAGGCGAACATCTTATCAATAATATGTTTACCTGAGTGCATGGACAATCCGATGATCTTTACATGAGGGGCTTCACATCTAATGGCGGCCGTTGCTTCCATGCCGTTGAGATCCGGCATGGCAATATCCATAATCACGACATCGGGCTGGTGCAGAATTGCCGATTCAATGGCTTCCCGGCCGTTTTTTGCTATCGCTGAAACGGTTATCCCCCTTCTTTCCAGGAGGCTTTTCAAGCCTTCCCGTATAATGGCATGATCATCTGCTATAACGACGCTTATTTTCATATCCATCCAGTTCGTTTCCTTTTACAAAAAACTTTAGCCTGATGATCCGCTAAAATCAAATAATAATTTCTAGAGTTCATTTTTTTATTGACAAAGAAAATTATTAATTTATAATTTTGCCTCATTATGATGTTTCTATACAAAGAAACAATATTCGAGTATTCCTTTCCCTGTAAAACCGTTACGGCAGCTTTGCCGATCCGGCGATGGCAAAGCCCTGCTTCGACGACCCGACCTGATTAACCCATAAAAAAATGATGATAAAAGGTTGCCGGAACGTGCAGCCTTTTTTATGGCAAGGCTGTAAAATATGCCGCAGCCTTTTTTATTGCTCAAAAGAGGGAATACTGCTACAAATCCAAACGGAGGAAAAAATGCTGATTGTAATGCAAAAAGGCGCGAGTGAAGAAACGGTTAAGGCTCTTGTAAATGCGATTGAAAAAAGAGGTTATACAGCCCGCCCCATACCTGGGGGAGAAAGGGTTTCTATCGGGATTCTGCACAATACCGGTTCCGTCGATGCCGATCATTTCCAGGATCTTGACGGTGTTAAGGAGGTCATTCCGGTGACAAAACCCTATAAGCTTGTAAGCCGGGAATTTAAGCAGGAAAATACCTGCATCAGGGTTGGTGATGCCGTCTTCGGCAATGGAAGCCTGCCTGTGATTGCCGGCCCCTGTGCGGTTGAAAGTGAAGACCAGATCCTATCCATTGCCAATTCCGTCAAAGATGCCGGTGCCGCATTGCTCCGGGGGGGGGCCTTTAAACCCAGAACTTCTCCCTATTCCTTCCAGGGACTTGGGAAAAAGGGCCTGGAATTATTGGCAAAAGCAAGAAAAGAAACGGGGCTCCCTGTTGTAACCGAAGCCATGGATGTTGAAACTTTTGATATCGTTGAAGAATATGCCGATATCATCCAGATCGGGGCCCGGAATATGCAAAATTTCAGCCTGTTGCGGCGGGCCGGAAAATCCCCGAGGCCCGTCATCCTGAAAAGAGGGATGTCCGCCCTGCTCCAGGAATGGCTCATGGCTGCCGAATATATTATGGAAGAAGGCAATAACCAGGTCATTCTCTGTGAAAGAGGGGTCAGGACTTTTGTCAGGCACAGCCGGAATACATTGGACCTTACGGTTGTGTCAGCCGTTAAAAAAGAAAGCCATCTTCCCGTTATTGTGGATCCCAGCCATGCCTCAGGGGTGAGAGAACAGGTCATTTCACTTGCCTTTGCCTGCGCCGCATTTGGTGTGGACGGCGTCATGATCGAAGTTCATAACAAGCCCGAAGAAGCCTTGAGTGACGGAGCCCAGTCCTTGTATCCCGAACAATTTAAAACCGTCATGGAAAAAATGAAGGCCATCCATGCCATTGTCGGAAAAAAATAATGGAAACCTTTCATATTAAAGGCAGGCTCGGATGTTCTTCCATCCATGTGGGGGAACAGCTTAAAAACCTTGGGAACTACCTGCCCGATGCCCGCACCGTCATCATCACCGATGAAAACATAAAAAAATATTATGGAAAAGACTTCCCGGATCTTCCCATCATTTCCATTGGAACCGGGGAACAGATAAAAACGCTTTCCAGCGTTGAATTCATATTAAAGGAACTGATCCGGTATTCCTGTGACCGGTCAAGCTTTATCGTCGGCATCGGCGGGGGGATTGTTTCCGATATAGCC
>JAABTB010000202.1 GCA_011390085.1 Desulfobacula sp. | reverse complement strand
TTTTTTCAAGATCCCAGTGTGTTTTGATAAGGACATTCAAAAGATGCTCTTTCTCGCTTTCCTTGAGTGATTTTATTTCCATATCCAGCTCCAAGACGTTTTTTCAACATACTTGCAAAAGACGTAAATAAATCATCCAGTTGAGAGGGGAGACGAGAAGAGCCAACGTACTGATACAGCGCAGCCATCAAAAGAATAGGTTATATTACAGCAAAGAGCGTGCCGTGAAAATGAAATTCTGCTGAAAAAATGAATCCCCTTTACCGGATAGGGATTCCAACAATGGATGAAAATTATTTATCGGTCCGGGCAGGAATTTTAGCGGGAGAGATAGAAAATTTTTTTCCATGCCTAGAAAGAAATCAATGCTGCCGGATCTCATATTTTTTGATCTTGCTTCTTAAAGTCGGGAGGGTAATTCCGAGGAGCTTTGCCGCCTGGGATTTATTCCAGTCCAGCCGGGAAAGGGTTTTTTGGATATGTTCCTTTTCAAGATGGGCCAGGGAAAAGGCCTCAAGCCCCTGTGCCGGCAAAAACGGGGCCTGGATGAGGATACGGTCGATATCATCCCTCAGCAGCACATTCCCCCGGCATCCCACCAGGGCTTGGACAATGGTGTTTTCAAGTTCCCTGACATTGCCTTTCCAGGTATGGGTGATAAGTTTTTCCACGACGCCGTTCTGGATTTTGGTGACCCGGGTTCCCAGCTCCAGATTGATTTTATTTAAAAAATGTTCCACTAGCAGGGGAATATCCGATATCCGGTCGGAAAGGGGTGGTATCCGGAGGGTGAACACTTTGAGCCGGTAGAAGAGATCTTCCTTGAAAAGGCCCTGGTTCACCCGTTCGGAAAGGTCACAGTTGCAGGCTGCCACAATTCTACAATGGCTTTTCTGCACCCTGGTCCCTCCAACCCTTGTGTATTCCCTCCGCTGAAGGAACCCCAGGAGTTTTCCCTGGATTTTCAGGGGCAGTTGGGCAATTTCATCCAGAAACAGGGTACCGTTTCCGGCCAGCTCAATTTTTCCCGTGGTGGTCTGGTCCGCCCCGGTAAAAGCCCCTTTTTCATGGCCGAACAATTCGCTTTCCAAGAGGGTGTCCACCACGGCCGAACAGTCAAATACAATAAAGGGTTCATCCTTTAAAGCGGAATTCATATGGATGACCCTTGCCGTGAGTTCCTTGCCCGTGCCGGTTTCTCCCTGGATGAGCACATTGACCCGGCTGGTGCACACCAGGCCCATCATCTTGAAGATATCCCGCATTTTTTCGCTTTTGCCGATAATCCTGAGAGAGTTTGCGGGTTTGGCTGAAACAGGCTTTAAGTCCGGTGTATCCCGGTCGATTTTCAGAATGTGGACAGCCCTGTCTACGGCTTGTTCCACCTGGTCAATATCCAGGGGCTTGTGGATATAATCAAAGGCGCCTCGCTTCATGGCCATGATGGTGGTTTCCATGTCCTGGAAGGCCGTGATCATGATGATTTTGGAGGGGACCTGGTGTTCCATCATGGATTTGAGCACATCCAGACCGTTCCCGTCAGGGAGCCGGATATCCAGGATAACGATCTGGGGCTGTTCCCGTTCAAATATGAGGAGTCCTTTTTCTCCGGTATCCGCCGTGAATACCTGGAGTCCCTTTTCTTCCAGAAACATCTGGAGGGTTTCAAGAATAGAATGCTCGTCGTCCACCACCAGTATTTTAGCCATCTCTGTCCCGTTCGCTGAGGATGAAATCCTGGAAGGCGTCTCCTTCAAATATGCCGGTCTTGCCCCGGATTTCCAGGAATTCATCAAAATTGAGAAGAAAGATATCCAGAAGTTCCGGGTCAAAATGCTCACTTCTTTCCTTTTGTAAAATATCAAAGGTGACGCCGGGAGGGTAGGCTTCTTTATAAGGCCGTTTTGAGGTCAGGGCGTCAAAGGTGTCGGCAATGGCAACAATCCGTCCGGACAGGGGAATGTCTGTTCCCTTGAGGTGATTGGGATACCCGTTTCCATTGAATTTTTCATGATGGGTCAGGGCGATCTCATGGGCCGCTTGAAGAATTTTTGATTTGGACCGGGACAAAAGCCTGGCCCCGATCTGGGTATGGGTTTGGATGGTTTCAAACTCGGCATGGGTCAGCTTGCCCGGTTTTAAGAGAATGCTGTCCGGGATGCCGATCTTCCCTATATCATGCATGGGTGAGGCATAAAATATGGTATCGATGAATTCCTGGGACAAATTCAATTTTTTCGCCATGAGGGAGCAGTATCGCCCGATACGGATGATATGGTCACCGGTGTCCTCGTCTTTATATTCTGCCGCCATGACCAGGCGGTGGATGGAATCCACATAGGATTCCTTGAGGTCTTCGTGGGCTTTTTCGGCAATCTGCCGGAGCCGTCTCTCCCTCAGGACCCGATCGACTCTGAGGATCATCTCCCTTGGAGAAAAAGGTTTTTCAACAAAATCACTGGCTCCCAGGCTGATGATTTCATCATATTGGTAACTGCGGATTTGACCGGTCATGACAATGACATCGGCGGAAAAATCGGATTTAATGATTTTGGCAAGCTCGATACCATCCATGCCCGGCATGTTGATATCCGTCACCACCACATCAAAGGGAGAGGCTTTTATTTTTTCCAGTGCGGTTTCGCCGTTATCTGCAAAAGAACAGGCATGCCCTGTTTTTTGCAGGGTCTGTTCCAGCAGAGCCCTGATCATGGGTTCGTCGTCAACCACCAGGATATGGATGGTTTCAGGATCACTAGAAAAAAAATCATTCATCAGTATTTTTCTCCAGGAGCCGGTTGATGGTTTTAACGAGGGTCTTCATGGGGATGGGTTTTTGAAGGATATCGATAATGCCCGCGGCTTTAGCAAGGGCAATGAGGGTTTCGCTTTTAGTGCCCGTGCACAGAAGAACAGGGATATTTTGACGGATTTCCAGTATTTTTCGGGCCAGGTCCAGGCCCTGCAGTTTCGGCATGATATGGTCCGTCACAATGAGATCGTATTCTTGAGGATGCTTTTTGAAGGCTTCCAGGGCCTCCATGCTGCTCGCATATCCTTCCACCGTGTACCCGGCCCGTTCCAGGACGATTTTTCCGAATCCGACCAGGGATTCTTCATCATCCACAAGCATCACATGGCCGGTTCCCCTGGGCAGGTCCCGGTCTTGTGCGGTATAAAGACCGTCTTGCCCGGTCTGCCTTAAGGGAAGCAGCACCTCAAAGGAAGATCCTTTGCCGGGAAGGCTCTCCACCAGGATGGTTCCCCCATGGCTGACGGCTATGCCAAATGCCACAGCAAGCCCCAGCCCGGTTCCTTCCTTGGGTTCCTTGGTCGTAAAATACGGATCAAAAATCCGTTCAAGGATTTCGGGATCCATGCCCGGACCGGTGTCCTGAATCCGGATCCGGACATAAGGACCCGATGCCATATTGGGACAGGCAGAGGCCTGTTCTGAATCCAAAAAAATGGAATCCAGACCGATGGTGAGTTTTCCGCCGGCCCCGGCCATGGCCTGGACGGCATTTCGGCAGAGGTTCAGGAGCAATTGCTGAATCTTTGCCGTATCGGCCAGAACGGTTCCGGTTTCTTCCTTCAGGTCCATTTTCAGGTCCATTGAAGAAGGAAAATCGGGTTTCATAAAATTGATGATGGAATTCAAAATCGGGGTGATCCGGATATGGGTTCTCTCCTGGTCTGTTTCCCTGCAAAAGGTCAGGAGGTGCTGAACCAGTTCCTTGGCCCGGAAGGCGGCACTATGGATTTTTTCAAGGCTGACGCCGATGGTGGAAGATTCCGGCACCTTTTCCATGGCGGCCAGGTCGCAATAGCCGATGATAATGGAGAGGATATTGTTGAAATCATGGGCTATCCCCCGGGACAGGGTGCTGATGGCCTCCATCTTCTGAGCCTGTTTGAGAATGGTTTCCATGCGTTTTTGTTCGATCAATTCTTTTTTCAACTGCTCATTGGATTTTGTCAGCTCCCGGGTTCGAAAGGAGACTTCATCATCCAGAGCCTGCCGGGTTTTCCGGAGCTGAAGCTGTAATTGGCGCATCACAAAATGGGTTTTCAGCCGGGTCAGCACTTCTTCTTTCTGGAAGGGTTTGGTGATATAATCCGATCCTCCCAATTCCAGCCCGGCGACTTTATTGACCGGGTCTGTCAGGGCCGTCATGAGCAGAATGGGAATGTCCTTTGTCTTTCGATTCCTCTTTATCTGCCGGCAGACTTCAAATCCATCCATTTCAGGCATTAAAACATCCAGAAGAATGATATCCGGAGAGGAGTCCTGCAAAAGCCGCAGGGCCTCTTTCCCATTGGATGCGACGACCAGGTTGAACCCGAACTGATCCAGCAATTCTTTCAGGAACGCAATATTTTCATCCTCATCATCAACAATCATGATAAGACTTTTGGACGCGTGGGGCGGGATCATTTTTTCCCCTTTATATCGAAGACTCATTTGTGCATAAAATTGAGTTCGATGGAATTTTATGTGATGGATAAATTATAGAGATATGGCCGAAACTGTCAAGCAGTCATTTCTTTATGAGCAGTTATGGGTGAGTATTCATTCGTTGTTCTAAAAGTCGGGTCAACTTGACTGATTTGGCTCAGCGATGAACAATATCATGCCGGTCCCATCAAATTAACCTTCAGACAAAGCATTCCCCGTCCCGGACCCTGATGGTCCTCCCGGCATAGGCTTCCATGTCCGGGTTGTGGGTCACCACAATCACGGTATGGCCGTCGCTGTTCAATGATTTCAGCAGCCCCATGATATCCCCGGCGGTTTTTGAATCCAGATTCCCCGTGGGCTCATCTGCCAGGATAAGGGGGGGCTTGTTGACAATGGCCCTGGCAATGGCCACCCGTTCCTGCTCACCGCCGGACAATTGATCCGGCAGCCTTTGGGATTTGGCCGTCA
>JAABTB010000201.1 GCA_011390085.1 Desulfobacula sp. | reverse complement strand
TTGTCGGTGTCATTATCGGAATGATTGAACCCGACCGATGCCGTGGCCCCGGTGGAAAAGATCCGGCTGAAACCCACGTCCGTGGTATGGGAACGGGTATCAATGACGTGGTCTTCAATGGTGGGCCGGTCTTCTTCGGTATCGTCGATTCGGGTCTCAAGGGTAAATTTCGGGTCATAGAGGGCGCTGTAGCGGTTGATATCGGCTTCAAACTGGGCAGGGGTATAGCGTTCGGCCCGCACCTCCAGATTGTTTTCAACAGCGATACGGACCGCCTCATTCAAGGTCAGGGGCAGCGACGACTGTGCGGCAAGCGGCAGGCAATGGATCAATCCGTTCAGCAGAAAAATCAGAAAAACCGGAAACCGTCCCACAAATGATCATCCCTCCCAGGCCGAATACAGTGTTCATTTCCGGAATATCCAAGAAAAAGGCAGGATACCACCCGTTCCCCAGGCCCTATTCCGCACAAAAACCGGAGAATACGGCCGCTATTGTAGAGCAGCCGCATTTGGTTTGTCAAATGGATTTGGACCGGTTAACGGTTTACAAATTTTATTTCCCCTCGGGATCAATATGACCTTTCATCTCGGGCGCTTCCAGCCGCCAGATTTCTCCTGCGTCGGTGGAAACATAAAGGGCGCCGTCCGGCCCTAAAACAAGCGAGCGCATACGCTGTGACGGCAGATCGGGGATGGTGGTTGTTCGGGTCGTCATCCCGGCCGCATTCACGTGCAGAAGATCGATGCGCCCGCCACGCAGGAATCCGACCGCCAGACGGCCCTTCCAGGCCCTCCAGTGCGGTCCGGTCAGGAAGACACACGGCCCCATCCCTTCGGAAACCCCGCGGTTGTTCCACGATGGTCTGAGCGCGTTGGGGAACCGGGCCAAGTCCGTCATGGACGTTGGCGTGCCATCGGGCGTGTTGGACGTATAACCGCAATAATCACTTGCACACGTCACCCCTTTTGTGGGCGCGGGATCCCAGCCTCCGTTACCGCCCTCTATAAGCGGCGTCACTTCATCGCTATGGCCGGGACCATGTTCAGATGCAAATGCCTGGCCCGTGCCGGGATGGAAGGTAATGCCCTGCACATTGCGATGTCCATAGGTGAAGATTCTCGAATCACCTCCGGATGGTGTATGGTTGCCCTGCGCGGCTTTGCCGTCACGGTCGATCCGCAACACCTTGCCGCCCAGGCGGGAAAGATCCTGCGGCAGGGGCCCATTATGGTTGTCGCCGGTGGTGACATACAGATAGCCGTCAAACGGGCTGAACCGAATGCGGCCGCCGCTGTGCGCGCCCGCTCTGCCCCACCGGTTGAAGGATTGCTTAAATGGAATGTCGGTGATAATGTCTTTGCGGCCGGTCACACCGGTGTAGGTCTGATTGACAATGAGGCGCACGACGGTATTGGTTGTAGACTCGCCCGTATTTGAGGCCATATAGACGTATACATATCGGTTTTCGGCAAACGCCGGATCGAGTGCAACACCCAGCATGCCGCTTTGCCCCTGGCAGAAAAAGTCATCTGCCTTCAGGGCGGCGCCGGCTGCCCCGAATAGACGCCGGACCGTTCCGTCAGAGGTACGTACGGACAGCCCGCGGCATTTTTCCGTAAACAGCATGGCCCCATCGGATGTAAACGCAAGATCCCAAGGATCGCTGAGTCCCGACATCACCGTTGTAAGACTTATCTGAGGTTCGCTACCGTCAGCCGCAATGGACCAACCACAATCGAGATGGACAAAAGCGCCAACCCCGGCAATAATTGAAGCAGTTAAAATAGCCAGTTTGGCGTGTCCGAGCATGGCAGGATCTCCTTTAAAAGCCAGGGCCGAGATAAAAATAGACATGGTGAACCCGATGCCGGTCAGCCAACTGGCGCTGTAAACATGTTATGAAAAAATTATCACAGATTGGGTTTGAGGGCAACATCACAGGAATAATAGAAAAAAACAGGTTTTGCCAAATTGATAGTTATGTTATGAATTCCAAAGACTATGACCTTTTTTGAAAACGAAAGGAAACCCTTGTATGACCGATGCCTCTTTAACCTATACTCAAAAAGATAAAATCGGGCTGATCTCCTTTAACCGGCCGGACAAACTGAACACCCTGAACCGGGAAATCATCCCGGGCTTCCGGGAAATTATCTGCCGGATCCGGTCGGATAAAGAGCTGCGGTGCCTCATCATCACTGGTAGCGGCACTACTTTCTGCGGCGGTGCAGACCTTAAAAGCGGGTTTGAAAAAAATCACGGTGAATTCTTAAGCGAGGCCCTTATGGAATTCTACAGGCCCTATCTGGAGATCGGAAGCATCAAGGTGCCGGTGATCGCGGCCATCAACGGCCATGCCATTGGCGGCGGTTTCGGTATCGCCCTGTTGTGTGATATCCGGGTGGCCGACCGAAAAGCAAAGATGGGCGCCAATTTCACCCGCCTCGGCCTTCACTCCGGAATGGCCATCTCCTATATACTGCCCCGGCTGGTAGGCCTGGCCAGGGCCAATGAACTTCTTTTTACCGGAAGGCTCATCACGGGAGAAGAAGCGGCGGCCCTGGGGCTTGTCAATTATGCCGTAGACGGGGAAGCTGTCATGGACAAGGCCTTGGCCCTGGCCGAGGAAATCACCCAAAGCGCCCCGGCCGCAGTTCAGATGATGAAGCGGTCCGTTTACGAGGGCCTTGACTGGAACCCGGTGCGGGCTGCGGCCATGGAAGCCCAGAACCAGGCCCGGACATTTGAAATGGAAGATGCAAAGGAAGGCATAAGCGCCGTGCTGGAAAAACGGACCCCGAATTTTACGGGCCGCTGAAAATCAACCTGCTTTTTTAAAGCGCTTCAATAACCCGGGCAAAGGCGGCCTGAAGCCTTCCGGTCACAGGGCCGGGAGCCCTGGACAAAAACCGCTTCGTCGGCCCCGTTCTCCACTGCAGTCTGGTTGGCCAGGACATTGGCCGTCAGGCCCGTGGTCTTCATATCACACCAGTCCCTCCGGATATCCGGCACGGTAACAATTTTATATACTTATCATATTGTCGTTTCAAAACCTCTTTATCCCTTTCAGATCCGTGGGCCGGCAAAAAGGTGGTGCACCCGGTATCCAGAAGTTTTTTCCAGCTTTGGACCATGAGCTTTGGGTCTCCGGCAAAGGGGGGAAACACAGACCCTCTGAAAATTCCGAACAGGGTGTCACCGACCAGGGCGATGTCATTATCAATGATCACACTGAGGGAGCCGGGAGTGTGGCCCGGCGTATGGAGAATATATCCGGGAAACCCGAATGGATTCAGATCCAATCGTTCATCCACCAGTCCATCATAATCCGCCGGGGCATAGCTTAAGCGCCCAAGCTGACCGGTCCGGCTCAATAACTGGATCAGAAGCTTTGTAACCGGGATCGATCCTTGGATGATGGGATTCTCCCCGTTTCTCAGACAAGCCCCTTCGCTTCTGTGAACCCAGATGGGAGTCCCATGGGTCTGTTTCAGCTTTGCCGTATTTTCGGTATGGTCAAAATGACAATGGGTTAACACCAGGGAAACCAGGGAAGCATGAGTTGCACCGAGCTTGTCCAGCCCCTTGTTCAAACGGTTCCAATCCCTTTTTGTGCCTGAATCCACCAGCAGGAATCGATTGCCGTTAGAAATCAGGTAGCAATTGCATCTGCCGTTTAGAATCCGGTAAATGCGGACACCGGTTTTTGTTTTCCAGGATTTCATATCAGCCTCTATTGACCATAAGCATTTTCAAAGATATTCAGATCGTCCGTATTCCCCCTGATCCGACATATCGTCTTGCCGGTATGAAACAGCATAACCGGTTCTTCTTTAAAATTGATTAATTCGTATTTTTGAATTAGAACAAAACCATCAGGATGTCGAGATTTTTTTCAGTTTTACCATCAGGAAAGGAGGACCCATGCCGGGACCCAATACGGTATTTAAAGAAACCTGCCAAAACTATTTAAAAGAAATCCAACGGATTGATTTACAAGAGATTTCTGAAAAACTGGGGCTTACAACCCATGGCGACAATTTTTTCATCCGTTGCCTGAACCGGGAATATATTATTTCAGAGCACGGGTTTCAAACGATTAGCCATGAAGCTGCCCCCTATGATGTCTTCATTGTCCTTTCCCGGTATCTTCTGATGTGTCCGGCCGTTGAACCGGCCGGCGCTGAGCTGTCTTCTTTCAGGGATTTTATGGATTCAGGTCCCCTCACCGTGTATTTTAGTCATGATATTGAAACCAAAACGGCAAGGCATTTTGCCGGGAAAAAGGATGAATTGATCATGGCATGCCGGTCCATGGGCGGCTATGAAAGCGGGGTTTCGGCCGGGTATGATGTGGGCGCAAGGTTTGATGTTCTTCCCAAAATCCCTTTGGTTCTGCTTTTCAATGACAGGGACAATGAATTTGATGCAACCGTCACGCTTCTTTTTGAGAAAAGAGCTGAATCCTATCTGGATGCAGAATGTCTGGCCATTCTGGGGAATCTTCTTTGCCAAAGCCTTAAAACTTAAAAAGGCTGCTTTTTGAAAAGCAGCCTTTATTAAGAAAAGGAAAAAAAGATGAAAAAATGATCTTTTAGTATGTTGATAATGTATATAGCAAACCTTGTGCCATACCCCGAAACAAATCTTATTATATTTTTAACCAACTGATTCTATAATGTTTTTTATTTTTTATGATTTTTACTGTTCTCGTTTTTTCGAACTATCATGAATGTTCCATGCCTGAAAAGTTCAAAATTTTGAACCATAAAATATCTATCAAAAACCACAATATGGTATAACTTACTGAAATAATTTAATTTTTATGCATGAAAAGTGAAGGTTCAAAATTTTGAACCTCAATCATGAATGATTCAAAAAAAAATAGGCGGGTGAAATCGTGCTCTCACCCGCCTATTCTAAACAGCATTAATATCTATAATGTTCAGGC
>JAABTB010000200.1 GCA_011390085.1 Desulfobacula sp. | reverse complement strand
TAAAGCCCTTAACCCTTTCTTCCCTGGATAATAAGATTAATTCCGTTGTGGAAAAAGCTAATAATCCCGACCCTGCCACAAAACACCGCATCAGGGCAAGGGAGCTTGAGGAAAATGGGAATTTTGATGAAGCCATTGAGCAGATCAGGATCGCACTGGTTCACAAGCCGTCTGCATCAAGGCTCCTTCGCCAGCTTGGGTTGCTGCATTTTAATATCGGGAAACCCGATATAGCGGAAAAATGTCTTTTAAAGGCAGCATCGGTCAACAGACAGGACACTATTACCAGAGCCAGGCTGGCTGAGTATTATGTCAGTAAAAATGAACTGGAAAAAGCCGGCCGGTATTATCTTGAACTCTTGAGTTTGAGCACGCGGTATTTTAATCAAGCCCTGGATCTGGCTGAAAAACTTCTGAAAAAGGGATCAAAGCAGATTTCAATAGAGCTCTTTTCTAAAATCATTGCACTTTCCAAGAAATATATTTTAATACGGGAAAAAGTGATTGACATCTGCATGGCCAATGATGAAATCGAATTTCCCCTGCAATTGCTGGAACAGAGTATAAAGGAAAATCCATCCAATTATGATATTGTCTACAAGACAGGGTTGGTTTATCTTGAAATCGGGAATTCTGAAAAAGCCCTTGAGTATTTCCTTGATGTGGACCGCCATGTCAGGGGCCATGAGGATGCCAAATTCAATATTGCAAAGATATATTTTACAGACCAAAAACTGCTTCAGGCAGATGATTATCTGAATCAGATTCTCAGGATTAATCCTAAACATAAAGCAGCGCTCGACCTGAGAAAAGAAATCTGACGGCAGAGTGCCTTCCACTTTTATCGTCAGACTGCCGCTATATGATTGATGGAAGAAGCCATGAATCCGGCGCCAAACCCGTTATCAATATTCACTACGGCAATATTGGAACTGCAGGAATTCAGCATTCCGAGAAGTGCTGCTATGCCTCCTAAGCCTGTGCCATAACCGATACTGGTTGGAACTGCAATGACGGGTGATTTCACCATTCCTGCCACCACACTGGGAAGAGCCCCTTCCATCCCTGCCACCACAATGATAACACAAGCGTCCATGATTTTTTCATGATAGGAAAAAAGGCGGTGGATCCCGGCCACACCCACATCAAAGATGGAGTCCACCTCATTTCCCATCGCTTTGGCCGTCAGCAGTGCTTCTCTAGCAACCGGGATATCCGAAGTGCCGGCGGAAACGATCAGGATTTTGCCAAAACCGGTGATGACGGGGTCTTGTTTTTTGATCCATAAAAGCCTTGCATCCTCGAAGTATTCAGCATTTTTAAACACGGGTGTGATACGGTCTGCTTTTTCTTTTTCAAGCCGGGTGACAAGGATGATATTTTCGGAAAGGTTCATTTTCTGAAGAATACCAATGATTTGGTCCGGGGTTTTGCCTTGCCCGAAGATGACTTCCGGAAATCCTTTTCTTAGGGATCTGTGGTGATCAATCTGGGCAAATTCAATATTTTCAAAATCCAGATGCAGGAGTTGCTGTTCCGCCGCTTCAATATCAAGTTCTCCGGAAGCAATCCCGGATAGAATGCGTTTGAGATGGTCTCTGTTCATATCGGTCCTGGGTTCAACTCTGACGGCGAAGCCAGGAAAGTCCTTTGGCGGGTTTGTCGGTTTCGGGCTCCTCTGGTTGAGGATTGCGGGGCGTTTCATTATTCTCCCCCCGCCCGGCAGGTTTTATTTTTTCTTCAGCGCCTTGTTCTGAAAGAAATTTGGGATATCCCCATTTGTAACGGCCGAATTTGCAATAGCCCTGGACATTGTTAAACCGGGCATCAATATTCTTTGGAATGGGGATGATATTGCCCTCTATGCCCGACATCAGGAATTCGGCAAGCTCCACACTTCCGCCACCGGAAAGGATAATGGAATCGATATCCCAGTCATTTTCCCAGAGACGGTTCAGATCCGATACAATAGCGGCGGCGGCATGGGTGTAAACGCGTTTTTTCAGATTGGAAATATTGTATTCCTTGCCTTTAATTTTGATCATTCCAGATTCGATAAATTTAAACATCCTGAAGAGTTCAACATTGATATTGCTTTCCTGACGCAGTTTGCCGGCAATGACGGAAAAGCATTTTGAGATTCCGGTATCCATGGTGGATGACCCTCTCTCGATATATTGAAGATGATCAAAAATGCTGAAATCCGTGGTTTTAAAACCAATGTCCACCACACCGAGCTTCTGACCCGCCAGGGCCTTGTCTATAATTCTTCCCTGTTCATCAAAAATCAGATTGAAAATCGACCCGATGGGTTGGGGTATGACATGGATTTTATCAATGTGGATTTTTTTAATGACGTCTTTTCCATCAGGATGGTGAAAGGTGATAAGATGAACGCCGGTGATGATTTCCTTTAATCTTTTGCTGTCCCTTTTCAGGTAACCGACCGGAAGACCAGTCACAATCTGAATGGGTGCTGCTGTATCGGTACAGAGTCCGGCGGCCGTAACGGCAAGGATTTTAAAAAAATTTTCCAGTAATTTTTCCTGGTCAAGGGTAAATTCCCGGATATTGGACTGGAGTTCGGCATAACTGCCGAGAAAATAGGACTTATCATCAAGGGTAATATGCAGATTGGATGTGGAGGAGTCCTCTCCCAGAACGGAATGAAACTGGATATCGGTTGCATCACCGATGATGGATTTGAATATAACGGAATTCTTGCCGTTATAGGCTTTTGTAAAACCAAACCCGACATCAATTCCAACAATTTCCATGGTGTTCTCCTTTAGAAAGTTAAAGTGGCGTTCATCGGATATATTGGAGTCTTAGTGTCATCTTAGATATCATTATGAATCCTCCTGAGTCAAGGGATAATAAAGCATGGAAAACAGCGGCTGTCTTGCACTTCTATTCAAAATGGGATAAAGAGAGTAAAATTTTGATCGCAATGGAATATCAGATGGAAAGAGACAGGATATTTGCCGGGAAAAAAGGAAAGCCGGAACCCTTTAAATTCAACAGGGAAGTGGCCCGGGTGTTTGATGACATGCTGAACCGTTCCGTGCCGCTGTATGGGGAAAGTATCCGGCGCCAGGCGGAACTTGCTTCAGCCTATTATCAGGAGAAGAGCCGTATATATGATCTGGGCTGTTCCAACGGCAATCTCGGCCTTTCGATTATGGATCAGATGAAAGGGCGGGAATTCAGCCTGATAGGGGTTGACAGCTCTTTTCCCATGATTGAAAAATATAACAGACAGCTTGCGCATAAAACCGAATCCGCATCTGTATGCCTTATTTGCGGCTTTCTTGAAGACATTCAGATTAAAAATGCCTCGGTTGTTCTCATTAATCTTACCCTCCAGTTTATTGCGCCCCAAAAAAGGGATGCGGTTTTAGCCGCTGTTTTCAATGGGCTGAATTCCGGCGGAATCCTTTTATTAACGGAAAAAACAATTCATAGAGAAAAGAGTTTAAACGATCTTGAAATCCGTTTTTATAAAAAATTTAAACTTGAAAACGGGTATTCCGAGCTTGAGATCAGCCGAAAACGGGAGGCCCTTGAAAAGGTTCTGGTTCCGGATACCATTGAAACCCATCAGAAAAGATTGGAGCGGGTTGGCTTCAAAACAATGGAAATTTGGCTTAAATGGTTCAATTTTGCCTCCTTTATCGCCGTTAAACCCTAGCCCATGGAAAAATTTCTCGAGCATACTGAAAGATTTAAACTCCGGAATCGTCATGCCGAACTTGAAGCCTTGATTCATACAAAAAGAGAATTTTTGAATCAAGCCAGGGGGAATCTTCTAAAATTCAGGCAGGTCTTTGAAAAAATTCAAGGCCATGTTCCTTCAGGTGTTGATCTTAAAAACCGGGTAGTGACCATCGGCGCCCCGGAGGATCTTACCCCTGAAGAATTAAAGCAGCTTTATCAGGGCCTTGTTCAGCTTTGTCCATGGCGCAAGGGACCTTTTGAGCTTTTCGGGATCAGGATTGATTCCGAGTGGCAGTCCTGGATGAAATGGGAAAGGCTTTTGCCGCACATCCAAAACCTGGAGGGTCGTAGGATTATGGATATCGGGTCCAGCAACGGATATTATATGTTCAGGGCGGCAGCCCACGAGCCTCTCATGGTTCTGGGCCTTGAACCCCAGAGCTATTTTTATTTTCAGTACCTTGTCATACAAAAATTTTTAAACCAGGACAATGTCTTCTGTCTTCCCATTCCCCATGATGAATGGCCGAAAATAGATCGGTATTTTGATACGGTTTTTTGCATGGGTGTTCTTTATCACAGGCCGTCTCCGGTTGAAATGCTGAGATCCATCCATGAGTCCATGAAAAAGGGAGGGGAGCTGGTGCTTGAAAATCTTGTTCTGGAAACCCGGCAGAATCTGTGCCTTTTTCCGGAAGACCGGTATGCAAAAATGAGAAATGTGTATTTTATCCCTGATCTTCTGGTCATGGAGTCCTGGCTTTTCCGAGCCGGGTTTAAGAATATCCGGTGTGTGGATGTGACCCGGACCTCCCCGGAAGAACAGAGAAAAACAAGATGGATTCAGACCGAATCATTAAAAGATTTCCTTGATCCCGATGATCCGGATAAGACCGTGGAAGGATACCCTGGACCGGTCCGGGCTATTTTCCTGGCCGAAGCAGGCTGATCCTGATCTTTTGGGTTTCAGAGGAATGTGAAGATTATGGAATCTTGGTGGATTGCGTTTGATTAGTATGCAGGGGTCGGCATTCTGGCTTTAAAACCGCTTAAATACCAGGGTGCGGATTTATATTGCAATTGATTTAATCCTTTATTTTCAAGGGAGTTGATGGCAAGTTGAAGCGTGTGATAATCAATTTCAATATTATCCCAGCCCAGATATTTAAGCCTTTCGTTTGCCTGACCATGGGACATCTCCGGGTCGATAAGATATGCATTGACCAGGCTTCGGATAAATCCCGGAATCAAGCAAGGTT
>JAABTB010000199.1 GCA_011390085.1 Desulfobacula sp. | reverse complement strand
GAAAAACAACCCTGCTCTCTCTGATTGCCGGATTGGACAGCCCTGATTCAGGTCAAATCATGCTTGAGGGGAAAAATATTTCCGCCATGACGGAAAAGGAGCTGTCCCGTTACCGGGCCGGCAAAACCAGTATCATTTTTCAGCAGTTTCATCTGATGCCCCATCTGACGGCAGAGGAAAATATCAGCCTGCCCCTGGAAATCCTGAAACAAAAAAAGATCCGGGAATTGACCCATGACATGCTGGAAAAAGTGGGGCTCCAGGATCGAAGACATCATCTCCCGGCCCAATTAAGCGGCGGCGAATGCCAGCGGGTGGCTATTGCCAGGGCACTGGTGGTTAAGCCCGCCCTGCTCCTGGCCGACGAACCCACAGGGAACCTGGATATCGAAACCGGGGAAAAAATAGCCCGCCTGCTCTTTGATCTGGTTGAAAAGGAAAACAAAACCCTGATCCTGGTCACCCACAACCCCGCCCTTGCAGGCCAATGCCGGGAAATTCTAACCCTTGAAAAAGGAAGCCTTCTCTGATGTTCAGGATACGAACCCTCTTCCGGCAGCTCATCCGAAACAAGGGATTTACCCTTTTTTTCATATTAAACCTGGCCATGGGGCTGGCCGGGTTTATTGCCGTCCTTTCCTTCGGCCGGTCCCTGGATCGCCACATGGATGAGAATTTAAAGGAAATTCTGACGGCTGACATTGAATTGTCCGCCAACACTCCATTAAGCCTTGAAGAACTGGCCCTTGCCGATGACGTCCTGGGAAAGGATGCCGGAAAGGCAAGGCTGATCCGATTTTATACCATGGCCGGAGCTGAAGGCGATGCCCGGCTGGTTGAAATCATGGCCATTGATGAGACCTATCCCCTCTACGGCCAATTCAAGCTCTTACACCAGACGCCGGTGAGGGTTCTGAAAGACACGGCCGCTGTTTTCATGACCCAAGACACGGCCCGGACCCTTGGGTTTGGGGACACCGGAGAAGGGACTCCGATTTTGAACCTTGGGGGCAAAGCCTTTGAACTGAAGGATATTTTCTCGGAAGAGCCGGAAACCTCCCTGTCCTCCTTTGAGCTTGCCCCCAAACTCTATATGGGCATCAAACAGCTTGAAGGCACGGGTTTGATCAAATTCGGTTCCAGGGTGAGGTATTCCTATTTTTTCAGAGTCAGCGAGACCACGGATGCGGCCGGTCTGACCCAAAAACTCAGGCAACGCTTCTCCGAACGCTTTCCAGGGCCGCCCCGCCTCCGCATCCATGATATCCGGGATGCCAATCGCCGCATCAGCCGGGTCACCGGGTATTTCACGCGGTTCATGGGGCTCATCAGCCTGACGGGCCTTTTTCTTTCCGGTATTGCAACCGCTTACCTGTTCAGGGGTTATCTCAATTCCAGAAAAAAGGACATGGCCATTCTCCTGAGCCTGGGCGCCCGAAAGACCGGGATTTATCTTTCAATCAGCTCGGAACTCATGGTCATGGGGACCCTTGCCTCGGGTCTGGCCATTGCCATCTCCCAGGCCCTGATCCCTGCCTTTCCCCTTATTTTTAAGGGCCTGATCCCCGCCGGCCTCCGTATTCACACCGATGCTTTCACCCTCATGGTCGCGGTTTTCATGGGCATGGCCGGAAGCGTTGTTTTCTGTCTTCCCCTCTTTGTCCGTATTTTCCGGATCAACCCCCTGATGCTGCTTCGGGACATCCGTGAGGACAGCCCCTTTTCCCTGGGGCAGGCCTTGCTCCGGGGCGCAGGATTTTTACCGGCCCTGGCCGCCTTTTTAGCCCTGTCCTTTTATGTGGCCGGATCTGTCCGGGACACTATTTTTTTTACAGCCGGCTTTGCCCTTGCCCTGGCCCTTTTATCCGCCATGGGAGGGCTGATTTTTTCAGGCTGCCGGATCCTTTCCCGCACCCGGTCCGTGGTGGGAAAAATCGCCTTCAGAAACCTCTTCCGAAACAAATGGGCGTCCCTGTCCTGTTTTGTCAGCATGGCCATGGGCGCCTTTCTGATTTCCGTCATCCCCCAGATTCAAAAGGGCCTGCAAGAAGAGATTTCAAGACCCCAGGGCCTGAAAATTCCGGCTTTCTTCCTGGTGGATATCCAGGAAGAGCAAAAGAACCCCTTTCTGGACCTGATCCAACAGGAAAAGGCCGAGCTTTCAAATCTCTCGCCCATGGTCAGGGGAAGGATCATCTCCGTTAATGAAGAACCCTTTTCAGACAACCCTCCGGCTTCAGGTCCGGCCGCCGAATCCCGTTCCGATGGGGAAGGCCGGAGCCGCCGCCTTGAATTTAATTTTTCCCATCGAGAATCCCTGGATGCCTCGGAAACCATTGTTGAGGGAAGTCCTCTGTCCAAAACCCCCTGGCATTTTGAATCTGAAACCCCCTTTGAAGTTTCGGTTGAACTCTCCTTTGCAGAGCGATACAGGATACGGATGGGAGATGTCCTGGAATTCGAAGTCCAGGGGATTCCCCTGAAAGGCCGGGTGGTGAATTTTCGAAAGGTGCGATGGAACAGCTTTCAGCCGAATTTTTTCCTCCTGTTTCAGGACGGGGTTCTGGATGATGCGCCCAAAACCTTTCTTGCATCGGTTTCCCATGATTCGGAAGAAAAACGGAAAACCCTGAGACAAAACATCACAAAGGCCTTTCCGAATGTATCGGTCATTGATGTGACCCAGTTGGCCGGCAAGATCTTGTCTATCTCGGACCGGCTTTCCGTGTCTGTTCGCTTCATGGCATGGTTTTCCATTGCAGCGGGACTGGTCCTGATCTTTTCCATTGCCCGCCATGAAGCCCTGAAAAGCCGGAACCAGATGAACCTGCTCAAGGTTTTGGGTGCAGGAAATGCAGCGGTCAGGGCGGTTACCCTGCTGGAATTCGGTTTCACCGGGTTTAGCGCTGCCCTGTCCGGCATCCTTTTGAGTTTCGGGTTTTCCTTTGCCGTTGCCGCCTATTTTTTTGACAGCCTCTGGAAATTTGACCCCAGGGCCTCTCTCATGATCCTAGGCCTCACCACGTTCATTTCCATGGGCACCGCCTTCATGGCCTCGCGCAGGGTCCTGAATTCAAAACCCGCGGGCCTGCTGTCCGCCATGGCCTGATCCGGATCATTTATCCTTTCCGGTCCATTTTAAAGCGGCGGTAAGCGGGATCATTCCCTTTCTCATATCCCGGGCCTGCTCAATAATATAAAAGGCTTTCGGGTCCATGCGCGTGACCAGGGGCAGTATCCATTTCAAATGCTTGCGTTTGCAGGCCATATAGAGTTCCGATACAGGCCCGTTCATGCCCTCGCCCCTGAATACGGTCACGGGCTGGCCTTTTTTTCTGATGGCATCGGCAACTCCGAGTCCGGAACTGGATGTGATCACCTTGAAAATAACCAGACCAAAGGCCAGTTTTCGTTCCACCAGGATGCCGATGACATTGCCGGTGGCATAGCCAAAGGCATAGAACACAGCCAGCTCCGGTCTGTCATGGATCTGGCTGATGACGGTTCCGGCAACGGAAATCCAGATCAGAATTTCCAGGACGGCAAGAAAAAAAGCAGCCACGGCCCGTCCCTGAACCGTTACAATGGTTCTGACCGTACCGATGGAAACATCCAGGATTCTTGCGAAAAAAACAATAAAACCAGTGATTAAAATATGGGAGTCGGAAAACAGCAAAGGTGCCTCGATGATTTGGGTTCATACATAAAAAAGCTGATATTATCCCTCTCATCATAAAGGGTCAATGGGTTTTTTATTGCATTGAAACCAAAACTCTGGTTATCCTTCTGAAACCATTTTATTAAGGATACCCATACAAAAAGAGGCAGCATATGACGGAAAAAATCAAGATGACAAAGGAGACCCTTCAATCCCTGATTGAAGATTTTATGGCAGACTCACCCCTGAATACCATGCAGACCCGGAACCATTCCCCGGCCTGGGATCAGAGTCTGGTGGGATTTGCCTCAGGGTCCGATCCCATCTGGCAGCAGTATAAGGAATATGTGGGCCCCTTCCACTGGACCCCCTGGGAAGTCTTTCACCAGAATTGTTCGCAAACCCCGGCCAATGCCGATGAACTGACGGTGATCTCCTGGGTCCTGCCCCAACGGCAGGAAGTCCGCGACTCCAACCGTAAATCCGGAACCTATCCGTCGGAAGAATGGGCCCGCATCCGGGTATTTGGAGAAGAATTCAATGCAGCCCTGCGGCGCCATGTGGTGAAATGCCTTCAGGACAATGGATATCCGGCCGTGGCTCCCATGCTCACCCCCAACTGGACCATTGTCCAATCCCAGCGATTTTCCTATGCATCGTCCTGGTCCGAACGCCATGCGGCCCATGCGGCCGGTCTCGGCACCTTCGGACTCTGTGACGGGCTCATCACCCAGAAAGGAAAGGCCATGCGGACCGGGTCCGTGGTGGCAAAAATCTCCCTCCTGCCCACGGAACGGCTCTATTCAGACCACCGGGCCTGGTGCCTGTTTTTTGCCGAAGGGACCTGCGGAAAATGCATTGACCGGTGCCCGGCCCAGGCCATCACCGAAGCCGGGCATGACAAGGAAAAATGCAGGCAGCATCTGGCCCGCTCCAGGGAACATGTCAAGGAAACCTATGGATTCGAGGGCTATGGCTGCGGCCTCTGCCAGGTGGGAGTTCCCTGCGAGAGCGGCATCCCGGTCAAGGCGGCACGGGAAGCTGTCAGGCTGGGCATAAAACCGCCGCCACCGCCGCCCCTGGCCTGAGAGGGGGTCATTTTCAACTCCCCGGCCTTCAGGGGTTGCGGTACAGCTTTTTAATGGTTTCCGGGATCCGGCCCTTGGGTTTCAGGCGGCGGTCCGGCCCCACCTCGAAAATGCCAAACCATTCTTCAGGGTCTTCCACCTCATGGCGGGTGGAATCGGTGGGATCTTCACCGCTTTTCCACCATTCATCCTGAAGCTCAAAAAACGAAACCCCGCAGATTTTTTCATTCCCTTTGGCCGTCCGGATA
>JAABTB010000020.1 GCA_011390085.1 Desulfobacula sp. | reverse complement strand
ACATACTATGATTCAGCATGTTCCCACAATCAAATTTTGGAAAAAACGAATGTCCGTGAATCGAAAAGAAAATACCGGGCAGGGGATACAAAAGGGAGGGCAGGGATTATCAGGGGAGCAGGGGAACCAGCCACCGACACTCTTTCACGTAACGGCGGCCGGTATTTTAGATTTAATCCCCCATATAGGCTTTTTTGACCATCTCATTTTCAAGGAGCTTTTTGGCATCATCTTCCAGGATGACTTTTCCCGTTTGGATGACATAACCGCGGGAGGCTGTTTTAAGCGCCATCCGGGCATTCTGCTCAACCAGAAGAATGGTTGTTCCTTCAGCATGGAGGGCTTTTATGGTGTCAAAAACACTGTCCACAAGAACCGGGGCAAGACCCATGGAGGGCTCATCCAGAAGCAGGATTTTAGGAGCTGCCATCAGCGCCCTTCCCATGGCCAGCATCTGCTGTTCTCCGCCGCTCAGAGTTCCGGCAAGCTGCTTTGACCGTTCCGCAAGTCTTGGGAACATATGAAAGATCTTTTCAATGGTCTCGGCATCCCTTTTTTTGTCCTTTGATGTAAATGCACCAAGATCAAGATTCTCCAACACCGTCAACTGGCCAAAAACCCTGCGGCCTTCCGGCACCTGGACAATTCCCTTGGTAACAATTTCGTGGGCCGGATAGGCCCCCAGATCTTCACCATTCAGAAAGACCTGTCCAGCCGAAGGTTTCAAAGTACCGCTGATGGTTTTCAGGGTTGTGCTTTTGCCTGCCCCGTTACCACCGATCAAAGTGACGATCTCGCCCTTATTGACGGTGATTGAAATATCTTTTAAAGCATGTATTTTCCCGTAATGTGCATGCACGTTTCTTAATTCAAGCATTGCCATAATTGATTGACCTCAATTGATGTTTTATAAATTTCCGCTGATTGCCGGCATTCACCGTCACCGGAGTTTTCCCGAATCAATGGGAATCTGCAGCCTCACCGGTCCCAAGATAAGCCTCAATAACGGTTTTGTTATTCTTGATCTCTTCGGGCAAGCCTTCTGCAATCATCTTCCCGTAATCAAATACGGTGACAATATCAGAAATATTCATCACCACCCGCATCTGATGCTCGATCAGAATAATGGTGATCCCCAGTTCCCCCCGCATGTGCTGGATAAAATCCATCATATCCTGGGTCTCTTTTGGATTCATACCGGCCGTGGGCTCATCCAGCAGCAGAAGTTTGGGCTGGGAGGCCAAAGCTCTGGCCATCTCAAGTCTTCTTTGCTCACCATAGGGGAAATTCTTGGCCAAGGTATCTTCCCTGCCTTCCATGTTTACATATTTCAAAAGATCAAGGGCAATCTGTGTTGCTTTTTCTTCTTCCATCCTCGTTTTCTTCAGACCCAGGATGGGTCCGAAAAAGCCGGATTTAAGGTGTACATGATATCCTACCATGACATTTTCAAGGGCGGTTAAGTTCGGAAACAGCCTGATATTCTGATAGGTTCTGGATATGCCTTTATGGACGATGCGGTCCGGGGAAAGCCCGACAATGGACTGCCCGTTGAACATGACCTCCCCTTCCTCAGGACGGTAGAACCCGGTGAGACAATTGAAAAAGGTCGTCTTTCCGGCGCCGTTGGGACCGATAATACTGTGAATGGATTTTTCCTTTACATTGATATTCAATGCGTTCAGTGCCACCAGCCCACCAAACCGTTTTGTCATTTCCTGTATACTTAATAAGATCATAAGATTTCCTCCGGGCTAAGCAACGGTTTTGGCGCCGGCTTCTGTTTCATCATGAAATTCCATTTTATGCCGTGCTTCAGGCAAAAGGCCTTCCGGTCTTAACAGCATCACAATGACCAGGGCCACGCCATATACAAACATCCGGTATTCGGCAAATTCCCTTAAAAGCTCGGGAAGACCCATCAACACCGCTGCACCCACAACAATTCCGGGCAGGCTCCCGATACCGCCGATAATAACGATGCACACCACATTGATGGAAATAAAAACATTAAAACTGTGGGGATACACGGAACCGATCTTGCTGGCAAAAATGGCCCCGCTCAAGGCGGAAAATCCGGCACCGGTTGCAAAGGCCAGCAATTTGGTGGCCACCAGATTGATTCCCATGGCCTGGGCCACGTCTTCATCTTCCCGCATGGCCATCCAGGCCCTTCCAATTTTTGATTTTTTGAGCCTGAGAGAAATAAATATGACCAGAATGATGCCCGCAAGAAGCAGATAGTAGATGTGCTGGGGTTTTACCATCTGAAATCCGAAAAGATTCGGATTGGGAATGGAGCCGATCCCCTGGGCACCTCCCAGCCATGGCCTCAGAAAATCGGAAAGAACCAGAATACGAATGATTTCACCAAATCCCAGAGTAGCAATGGCCAGATAATCCCCACGCATCTTTAGCACAGGGATGCCCAGCATGACACCGGCTAGAATACCGCAGATGACGGCAATGGGAAGGGCCTGCCAGAAATTGAGCCCAAACGCAAAAATCTGCGGAGATGTCAGTAAGGCAACCACATAGGAACCAATGGCAAAAAAAGCGACATAGCCGAGATCCAGAAGACCGGCATATCCGACAACAATATTCAGGCCGAGCCCCAGAAGAACATAAAGGCCGACAATGGTGATCACCTCACTTAAAAACAATCCCAGGAACTGGGGCAGCACGATGAGAATAACGGCAAGGACAATAAGGGCGGCGACCTGGGATTTTTTCCGGGCTTCTTTGGGGAGGGAGGCATATTTGAATTTGATGGCCCCCTGATTGGCGTTCCAGAGAAGGTATAGAATGCAGAAAATAACCACGGACAGGATGGCCCCAATGGGAGTCAGCCCATTCAATGTATAGAACAGACCGGCCAGGTAATTGATCATGCCGACATCCCATGCCTTTAAGATGGGCAATATCAACTCCTGCAACAACCCCAGGATGAAAATCGTTAACAGTGCATTCACCATTAGTTTTCTCGGCAGATCCTTGAGCATGTGAAGGATGCCTGCAAACGCACCGCACAGGACACCTGTCAAGAGAAGCAGAAAGATACCGCCGGCACCGGCAACCCCACCGGTCAGTATATTATAAAGCACCGGGGAAGCCCCGACAAACATTTCCCGGATATTAAACGAACGTCCTATCATCACGAATACTGCAAGAAATCCGGAAATCACAAAACCGGACACCACGGCATTGGCAAATTGGATGGATTTCTCTGGAATCGATGTTTTTTTGGCCGCCATATAAGCCGCAAGAATGGAGATAATCAATGCTATCGCCACACCCATCGGCAGTATCCCGGCAATGATGTCACGTTTTCCAAAGGACTCCACCATCCCGACAAGGGATATTATCAGAACACTGACACCACCAATGGCTCCTATTTTAACACCTTGATTCCATAAAGATTGAGCTTTTGTCATACCCTCACCTTATCAACTTTATTAATTTTAGGCCTTTTTAGAGGCTAAACGTTCGCCCAGAATTCCCGTGGGCCTGAAAATCAGAACCATTACCAGCATGGTAAATGCAATTGCATCTTTAAGCTGGTAAGGCGCGATGATTCCAAGACCGTCAAGAAATAGAGCCGGAGCCACTGATTCAATCAACCCTAAAAAAATACCGCCAAGCATTGCGCCCGGTATGTTTCCGATTCCGCCGAGAACTGCTGCAGTAAAGGCCTTCAACCCCGGGAGAAATCCCATGAAAAAATGTACCTGTTTAAACATCAGGGCATATAGAACGCCGGCCGCACCGGCTGCCATGCCGCCAATGATAAAAGTAGTGGAAATCATGGCATCCACATTGATTCCCATCAGGGCTGCCGCTTCCTTATCTTCCGATACGGCCCGGATGGCTTTTCCAACCCGTGTCAGCATGATAAAATTATACAGGACCAACATGAGAACTATGGCCGCAATGATGACAATCACCTGAATTTTCAGAACTCTTATGCCAAAAATCATCCAGAATCCGTTAAGGATCTCGATGTCCGGATATGCATTGATCCCGGAGCCGTAAAGCCCTTTAAAAAGATATTGGAGAAAAAAGGAAGCACCGATGGCTGTGATCAAAGGGATCAACCGGGGTGCGCCCCTCAAAGGCCTGTAGGCGATTTTTTCCACCAGAAAGGCAATCATGGTGGACACGAACATGGCCACGGCAAAAATGGTAATGATAGCCATAATCGGATGATTATCCAGAAAATCACTGCGCCACATGGCTGTAGCAACAAAATAACCGGTGAACGGTCCGCTCATGAAAACCTCACCATGGGCGAAATTGATCATTTTCAAAACACCGTAGACCATGGTGTAGCCGGTCGCTATCAATGCATAGATACTGCCCTGCGCCAATCCAAAAATTAAAAAGTCTATCCAGTGACTTTTTGTATACAGGCCTGCCCTGATCGTGGAAACTGATCCCCATAAACACAATAACAGCAGAGTGCCGCCGATCATCCACATGACAATGTCGGTTATTGTCACCCTATCTTTCCATTTTTGAAACATTTGTCCTCCATCCCAATGATAAAAAATAATGTGTATCAGAGCAGGGTAAATAGTTAGACCATTTAAAAAAACCCCGGAAATATGCCTTGATTATTTTTTATCCACGAAACAGACGACATCCGGTTGTGTGTTTCTCACCACCGGATGTCGTCAGGGTCAATTTAGTATTTTTTCCAGAACGGCACTGTCGGCATTAGACCGGCTTTAAGGTCGGCTTCACTGGTCTTGTAGACGGCAATTTTAGGATCGGCACAATCACCGTGTTCATCACAGGTAATGGTTCCTGTAAGGCCTTTCATGCCTTTTGTTGCATACATCGCCTTGACAAGGGCTTCTCTGTCGATTTCAAGGGTATCACCTGAAACAACGGCAACCTTATCAATGGCATTGAGGATCAGCATCGCGGCATCATAGGCATGCGCATGGAACGGCGCTTCCGGGCTTATACCATATTTTGCCTTGTGTTTTTCAAGGAATTTGCCATAGGAATCACCCAGAGCTGAAAAGTCAGGGCTTGAGTGATACATACCGATAACGGCCTTGCCGGCAGCTTTCAGGAAATCCGGAGAAAAAGAACCGTCCGCACTCATGAGGGCGACCTTTTCCAAACCGGCAACTTCTTTGCACTGACGGGTCACATGGCCTGATTCGGCGATGAACATGGGAAGATATATAAATTCAGGTTTTCCACTGGCAATCTTTGTCAGAACCGGTCTCATATCCGTATCTCCCGGAGAAACCGCTTCCTGGGAGGTAATGGTTCCGCCCAGTTTGGTAAATGTATCGGCAAAGACCTGCTGAAGCTGTTCTGCATAAACGGAGCCGTCATGGATGGTAGCCGCTTTTTTAAGGCCCAGCTTTGTGAAAGCAAATTCAGCCGCAACCGCACCCTGAATCTTATCATTGTGACAGGTTCTCAGATAACCATCAAAATCCGGTCCACTGGCAGGATCAGTCAAAAATGGGGCGGTATTGGAGGGAGAAACGTTGGGAATCCCCATTTTCCAGAGGATGGGTACACCGGGTTTTGCAGCGCTGGAGCAGTTAGACCCAATGGATGCAATCACGGAAGGATCGGATGCAATTTTGGAAGCCGCAGCCTGGCCGCCTTCAGGTCCGCACATTTCATCCTGGCCGGTCAGTTTAATAGGATGGCCTTTGAGTTTTCCGCCGAAATCTTCAATGGCAATTTCAACACCGCGGAACGTATCCATCCCAAGAGAGGTATTGGCTCCTGATGTTACAAACCAATAGGCCAGATGAACCGGCTCACCCTTTTGTAATTTAACGACATTTCCTGCAACGGCCGGCATTGCCGCCACGCTGAGTAGAAAACAAACTGCAACGAAAACCTTCAATACATTTTTCATACAACACTCCCCCTTTAACTAAAACTAAGTTTATGTTAAAAAAACATGGGTCAACTGCGAAAATAGCTATATTATCAGCGTTTTGACCCGCCTGGTACAGCCTGTAGCACACACTTACTTACGTCGTTTGTTTATATTCATGGGGCACTCATTTGTCAAGCCATACTATAATTTTAGTCGGAAGAAACCGGCAACAGATCGAAATTCCTCATAAAATCAATTCTCTTCTTGACAAAACCATTTTCCCTATTCTAAATATAGCGCGTTCCTGCCGACAAAGGGAAAATAACTGCCGTGCCTTGATAAAAGCCGGTCAATCCGTATTCAGGAGCCTTTCTATGCCGGATTTTGCATGTTTAAATGGTCAAATCATTAGAATCGAAGACGCCTTTGTTTCCATCGAGGATCGGGGTTACCAATTCGGTGACGCCGTATATGAATTTATTGAAAGCTTTAATTATCAGATCTTCTGTCTGGATGAACATTTGAAAAGGCTTCAAACCTCCATGGAACTGATCGATTTTCCATCTGTTTCCATACCGGATCTGAAAAATCAGATCATTGAACTGTTTCGGGTTTCAGAATATTCAAAGGCAGGATGTTACCTTCAGGTATCCCGGGGGGTCGAACCCAGGGCCCATAATTACACCAATACGGTTGCCCCCCAGATCATTATGACCATCAAAAATCTTGCCCACCTGGATACCGATGTGAATACCAAAGGCATCCGTATCAGAACCTGCGAGGATTACAGATGGGGCATGTGTCATGTCAAAACCGTTCAACTGCTTCCCGCTGCCCTGGAACAGCACAGGGCCAGAAGAGCGGGCCTGGCCGATACGGTTTTCATATCCAGGGAGGGTCATGTTCTCGAAGGAACCTGCACCAATATCTTTATTATAAAAGGGCAGGCCCTTATCACTCATCCCCTCGACAACCATGTCCTTCCGGGGATCACAAGAGAGGTCATCATCAACCGGATCTGCAAAAAAGAAAACATTGCGGTTGAGGAAAGACCTTATCAGATCCATGAATTTTATCATTGCGATGAAGCTTTTTTATGCTCAACCGTTATGAAAATACAGCCTATTATCGAAGCGGATGGGGAAAAAATCGGTCACGGTGTGCCGGGGCCCCTGACAAAAAAAATACAGACATTTTATGACCAACTGATTTACCGCTCATAAATATTTGCGGAAGGAAAAAACATGTCCCTTAAAAAGAAATTGATTGTTGGCGCCGGCGGATTGGTGATTCTTATCATGATCGCGACCTTGTCCCTTGTTTCCGTTTTAGTTACAAAACAGAACAAAAATATTGCCGACAAACAGGTCTTAAGCGCCGTCAATGTCATCCGGCAGGATCTTTTGGACAAGCAGTCCAAGCTCATGGCCGATGCATTGCAAATGGCATCGGCCAATCAAATGGCATCCAAAATTGCATATCTAAATGAAAACAAACGGGAACCCAATATACGCCTCCTGCACGCCCAATATCAGACCATAGTCGGCGCCGTTTACCAGGTGGGGCAGACCAGTGACCTCTGGAAAATGGCCATCTATGATATGGACGGTGATCTTAAGGCTTTTGCCGTCCGTGGAGAAGCTTCGGATACCCTGGGGTATGTTCATTACGCCTCAATGACGGCTGCCGGTCTTGTTAAATCAGAGGAGACCCCGGCAAGTGCGGATAAGGATTTTTCTTTTTTTGTTGCATCGCTGAATAAAGGAGACGCTGTGACACGGGATGCCTATAAACAGGCAGAAGCTTTCCCTGAAGTCGGCATTGCCGTGAAGTATGACCAAGCCCTTATCACGAGCCAATCCGTTGATTTTGATGCTTCAGGCAACAGCATTAATATTATCGCATCAGTCCCCATTATCGGGGATGTGTTTAATGCAGCCAAAGGCCAAACAGAGGCCAAACAACTTGGATTTGTTCAAACCTGTTTTCAGTTTAAAAAAGATTTTACAGATAAAATGACCCAGGTCACCGGCATGAAGACCAACCTGTTTTCAAAAGACAATTTTCTCATCGGAACACTGGCGGATTATAAAAAACCGAACCTTTCCCATATCACCCATAAAGAGACTCCGGACAGCCTTGAAAAACAGGAAGCCTTTGTTAACCCCCTCAACCTGGAAAACGGCTCCTATATCCAGGGAGCCCTTCCTTTATATAACGGGAAGACCTTTGTCGGAATAGCGGCTTCTCTTCTCTCCGATGAAATCATTAAAACCAATTCATGGCAGATTATCAAAATGATGGGCATTGTCGCCCTTATGTGTATCCTTCTGGTCATCCCGGTGACCATTGTTTTTGCGAACTCGTTCATCAACCCCATTCTTAAAATTGTGGCCGGTCTTGATGATCTTGCCAGGGGGGAAGGGGATCTGACCACTCGTCTCAGCATCAAATCCAACGATGAAATCGGAAAACTGGCCAATTGCTTTAATACCTTCATGGACAAACTCCAGGGCATCATCGGAAATATTTCAGGCAATGCTTCGGCCTTAAGCCTTTCCTCCACGAGCCTTTCCGATCTTTCTCATATCATGTCAACGGGGTCCAATGAGATGAATGCCAAATCCAACAGCGTGAACGATGCCTTAAAAGCCATGTCTGAAAATATCAGCCACATCACCCTGAAGATGGATGAGGCTTCGGCCAATATCCATATGGTTTCTTCGGCCACCGAAGAAATGACCAGCACCATTAATGAGATTGCACAGAATTCCGAAAATGCCCGCTCCATTGCGGAACAGGCTGTTGTGCAGGCTCAGAATTCTTCCGACCGGTTATCGGAATTAAAAAATGCCGCCATCGAAATCGGCAAAGTGACCGAGGCCATCAACCAGATTTCCGAGCAGACGAACCTCCTGGCCTTAAATGCCACCATTGAATCGGCAAGGGCCGGTGAAGCCGGAAAGGGATTTGCCGTAGTGGCCAATGAAATTAAAGTCCTTGCGCAGCAGACGGCCAAAGCCACTGATGAAATCGGAAATAAGGTCAATGAAATTCAAAAAATGGTTCGAAATTCAACCACTGAAATGAATAACACCCTGGAAGTGGTTCATAATATCAATTCCATTATCGCTCAAATTGCTTCTGCCGTGGAAGAACAGTCTGTGACCACCAAGGAGATCGCCATCAACATTTCAAATGCGTATAACGGAATCCAGGATGTGAATGCCAATGTAACCCAGACCAATGATTCTACTGGCCGGATCAGCCTGGACATGGTGGATGTGGATAAAAACTCCAATGATATTTCCGAAAAAAGCATCCAGGTGGAAAAAAGTGCGGATGAGTTGATGAAGCTAGCGGTTCAGCTTGAAAATCTGGTCAGTCAGTTTAAAATTTAAACTGAAAAGGATCAGAGCTTATTTTCATCCTCCTGAAAATACCATTTCATATAAGAGGATACCGCCGCACAAGGCGAATCCCATATTATATATCCATCTGGAGTGTTGATATTCCCTGATATAGGCTGCCGGAAGACCTGTGCCCTTCATTTTACGGACGACCCGGATCGAATTAAAAAAAAGAAAAAAAAGAAAAAAAAGTACGAATAGAACAAAGGCGGCATTGGAAAGAGAGGGCGCAAAGTAGGTGGTTATCATATATGCTGAAAATCCGATAACCATGGCTATCAGGTAAAACCGATTGCCGAATCCGGCAAACTGTTTTTCAAGATGAATTTTCTCCTGTTCCGTAAGAAGTTCCAGAGCATCCTTCGAGATAGACCTGCTGAAATAAATGCAGATCATCAACACAATCAGTCCAATGCTCAGAAGCTGAGACATTCACGCCACTCCTTCAGGAAAAGTCAATTCCAAGATCAGGGGAAAGCTACAGTCTTTTTTTCAGGTTGATAAATTCACTTCTCTCAAATCCCAGTTTCTTAAAAAAGGAGAGCACATCGGTGGAATCCCAGAGAACCGAGGAATAGATATTTTTGATCCCTTTTTCTTTATAGATATCACAGATTTTCCGGGCAAGGGTCAGCCCTATCCCCTGCCCCATATATTCGGGAAGGACACCGATGGCCATGATCCAGGCACTTTTTTTGATCCCGAACCCGGCATACAGGATCGTGCTGATCATATAGCCAACCACTCTTCCATCGATTTCAGCCACCAAACTTAATTTGCCCCTGTTTTCAGATATCTGCTGCTCGATAAATTTTTCAAAATCAACAGAGCCGTCTTCCTCTGAAATTGCCTTTCTTATCTGTTGAATGGCTGCTGCATCTTCAAGAGTGATTTCTCTTATGTTAACTGCGTGTTCCACAAGATCCTCCATTGTTAGTCTACCTTAATGATCTTCACCGTATGCCCGACCCAGTTTGGCGGAAGATAGATTCTCCCACTGTTGCCGCTGGATTTTACTTCTTTTTCGATCATTTCTTCACCATATACTTCAAATTTTACCTTTGGCTGAAGTTCAGGCTGCTTTTCCGTATTTTTTTCCTGTTTCTCTTTATCCGCCATATGGCATCCTGTTTGACATAAATAGATAAAATACCCCATTTCCCAGTGTCATTTTTTTTTGCATTGCTCTCTTCGATTCATGAAAAACCCGAATTCAACCTTAACTGCTTAAAAATATAAGACAATAGCTTTATATTGTCTATTATATAGCTATAATTATATCCTTTTCCTTATATTTTCAATCCCTAATTTTTTTTTCCCGAACTGTCTTACCCATAAAAACAGGCGGGCAGGAAACATCATTCCCTGCCCGCCCATTATCAGAACCTTGGGTTATTGTCGTGTTAAAAGAGGTTTATATACCGCACTTTTCATAATCACATACCGCACTGCAAGGTCACCGGCAATCACAGAGGCCAGCCTCAAAAAGATCCAGAATGCATTGGTATCCCCTCCCCACATGATCAGGGTCAGAATCAGCGGAAGTCCAACACCAAAACCTGCCACGCCGATAAGAGAAATCCGCTTGAGCTCTCCCGTTACCTGCATAAGGATGGATGCCTTTCCGATTTCATTGCTGTGATAGGTCCCCCAGACATAAAGAATGATACAAAGCACATATGCAAAGAAAAACGCTTCTGCCCACACTTCCATGCCGGCAGCCATTTCTGCAGGTTTTGAAGCGGCAAACATGAACTGCAACAACTGGTGCCCCACCCATACGCCGGAAATAATGGAAAAGGGCAGCACCATGGTGGAACTCCAGGCCGGAAGAGCCCGGATCACATTCATGGTGGCAAATCCATGGGAAATAATGAGAAGACATAATATTCCCATGATCGTGTTCAATACCATATTAAAACCGCCGCTGGAAATAATCTGAAGGAATCCCACGGCTGCAAATATCCCGATGATCCAGATGCCCCGGGACAGTTCCGATGTATTGGGCTTCATGAGCATCCGCCAGGCCCTGAGCGGGTTACCGAGATACAGGATATGAATCACACCGCCAAGGATAAGGGTGATCAGCCATCCCAGAATCAATCCGGCCTTGAACTCATAAAAAAGCGAGACAAAATACAAACCGGCCCCTATTTCAGAAAAAAAGAAGGCCAACCACAGGAAAATGCCTTGCTTATCAATCCATTGCTGCTGACGGGTGGGATTGACCATCCACTCATAGGGTTTAAGCCCGCTGCCGTCAGGAGGAAACATGGTCTGTACAAGATGATGAATTTTATTAGTCATTTTATATCCCTCCTTTATTCTTTATAAATTTTAACTGCAACAGCGGTTTCCATATTACCGGCAACCGGATCGAAATATCTGAATTTTGCCGGCAACAGCTTGCAGAAATTAGCGCCTTTGCCTTTGGCAATGGGCCTTCCGTCCGCCCACAATCCGCCCTGACCGGCAATGCCGATGACTTTCGGACTTTGGGCTTCCATGGTCTTGACAATACCGTTTTCTTTAACACCGTATTTGTTTTCAATCCAGATGATATCCCCGTCCTTGAGCCCTCTTTGTTTTGCCATGGTGGTATTCAAGGTGATGGTAAAGGTGTAGGGGCACATTTTGGAGACTTCATCAATATACGGGTTCTGGAAGGTGGTATTGTTGGTATGCAGGATATCCCTGTAGGAAAATGCCAGCAGATCAAATTCATTGTCCAGATCCTTATGGGATTCGGGCCAGAACCAGGATGGAAGCGGTGTATACTGATCCCAATCCATCCACAGATCAAATCCGACCTCATCAAATATCTTCTTCATGTTCCGCTTGTCATGAATCAGGTATTCCATATAAACCGGGCACCGGGTGTCAATATTCCACCGCCAGTAGACATCGTCAATGGGTTTGTGCCAGGTGGCATACCCCTGCTTCTGAACTTTCTCCGCCCCCTCTTTTCCATAAACCCATTTGAGGAACCTCTCCCCGATCTGCTTCCAGGTCAGTACTTCACCGGGCTTGATCTGGAGTTCCGGATCTGCAACACCATAGTAAGAATTAAGCTTGGCATTAAATTTATCCAGAACGCCTACCCGGTTGGCAATATCAATATACACATCCATGAAGAACCGGGATTCCCCTATCGGCTTGGCCACCGGCTGCTGCAAATGCACATACCAGTCTTCATGGGAAGGAGATCCGGAAAAGAAAAACGCATCGATTTCAGAGGACCAGCAGTCTTTTTCAAGATAAGACACATCCGGCAGGATGATATCGCCTATGGCCTGGTCGGTTTCATTAACCCACAGATCCAACTGAACCACAAAGCAGTCTTTGAAATTTTTAATGGCGGCGGCCCAGTCGGAGTTGCTGATGACAAAATTGGCCGAGATTCCGAAGATCATTTCCGGCTTGGCTTTCATGCCGAGTTTCTCATGGATATACTCCATTTCCTCCACATAGGGAATATGGGAAAGGGTGCAATGGGTCCACAAATCCACACAGCCCATATTGGTGGCCGGATAGCTGGGTGCATGGACCGGCCAGGGATCATGGGAATAAAATACGGAAGGGACAATCACGCCGTCCGTACCCACTTTGCAGGTCTGCTCATAATTACCACCCGGATAGGCCCTTCGGATGGCAGGCCATCCTAATGTACCGCCCGGCACATCTTCGGCACCGACCATCTGGCTCATCAAATCAATGGCCGCCACTTGGTGTATCCCGTTTGAATGCCCCTGGGAACCGCGGAAGGTCACCGATGAAACCGGCCTGTACGGATAGGTCTTGCCTTCAAGGGTGATGGTAGAGCCGATCTGGGCATTGTCTACCCATCCCTTGGCCACTTCCAGAATCTTGGCGGCCGGAACCGTGGATACATCGGCTGCCCATTCAATGGTAAACTGTTTTAAATGCTCTTTAAACGGAACAAAACAGGGTATGACTTTTTCCCCTTCGTATTCATATTCCCCATCAAGAGCACAGTCTTCAAAAGCAAGAGTCTTATCGTCATACTCTTTAATCACTTTATCTTTTTCGTCATAAATCAAGGGCTTGTTGCTCTGTAGGTGACGCATATAGGTTCCGTCATCTTTAATGAGATACGGAAAATTGGTTTTGGCCTTAAGATAAAGCAGGTCCATTTCACCACGGATATTCACGATATAATTGGCAATGGCGAGCCCGACGGCCGTATCCGTACCCGGAAGTATGGCGATCCATTCGGTGGCCTTGCCGCCGGCAAAATTGCCCATGGGATCAAATACGATTTCCTTGATGCCGCGTCGGACCGCATCGGCCCTCAGACGGGCATTGGTCATGGCGGAATGTCCGGAGCCGGTACCTTTGCTGGAGCCCCATTTCAAAACATATTTGGTATACCGCCAGTCCGGTGCAATGGACCAGGCGCCGTGGATAAGGCCGCCCAGCATATGGCAGGCATTTCCGCAGTGAAGACTGCCGCCGCCGATGATAAAATTCCCGTTGTTTTTGACCCCGAAGGCCTGGGCATAAAAATACGGATGGTTGTGGGGCCCGTCGGAGGCCCTCATGGTCTGGTTGGTGAAAAGAATTTTGTTGGGATCATCTTCCATGATTTTTTTCATCTTTGTAGCGATGATGTCCAGGGCTTCATCCCATTCGATTTCTTTCCATTTCGGGTCCACCCCGATCCCTTTTTCCGGATTGGTCCTCAGAAGCGGTTTTTTGATCCGGTTGGGATCATGATAATACATCAACCCGGCTGCACCTTTGCCGCAAAGACCGGCTCCTGTTCCGCCCATTGTCGTTTCTTTGATGCCTTCAATTTTAACGGGAACACCGTTCACCACCCTGACTTTTGCGCCGCAACCGCAATAGCAGACGCCACAGGTGGTATTTACCCATTTGTCTTCCCAAATTTCATCTGTTTTATAGGTCATATTTCCCCCTGTTCATTAATCAATGTAATAGACCGCCGGTTCAGTGCCGAATTCTTTCCGGAGCTGTTTGCCTTTTTTCTCCATGACCAACCGGTTGATTTCACTGTTGGGATCATCCAGGTCTCCAAAAATTCTTGCGCCTACCGGGCAGATATTGACGCAGGCCGGTGTCGCATCTTCGTCTTTCCCCGGCTTGAGGCCTTTTTTTAATCCCGCATCAATTCTTTCAGAACAGAAATTGCATTTGATAACCGTCCCCACTTTAAAAGGATACAGTTTTTCTCCAATCAGTTCCATCTCGGTTTTCCCCTG
>JAABTB010000198.1 GCA_011390085.1 Desulfobacula sp. | reverse complement strand
AGGGTGGTTCGGCATTCGGGCATGGGGACCTGGATCATATCCGCTTCGGCATCTTCTATCATGAGAGGGTCTGATTTAATCAGGAGGATGACTTCCATATGGTGGATGATACCGGGTTCCATGGGCACCCCGGTGACATCAGATATCCTGTTTGAATAAGGTTTTTCAGCATGATTTTTTATCTAATCTTTTTTCCCCTCAAATGCAAACACGAAAGAATTGGACATTTTTTCTTGACAGCCTTTCTTTGAACCATTACCGTCCTTCATTTATAATGGGAGAAGGGAAAGATGCCGGGCAGGGAGAAAGTTTTAGGACCCATTGTTTTACTCATCATCAGTGCTGTGATCATCAGTTTTTCCAGCGTACTCGTAAAAATTTCCCATGTCCCGCCCACCGTCTCCGCCTTCTATCGGGTATGTTTCGGCAGCTTTTTTCTGATCTGTGCCGGCCTTGCCGGAAAAGAATTTAAAAAAAGGTCTTTGAAAAACAATCTTCTGGCTTTTCTGTGCGGATTATTATTTGCACTTGACCTCTGGACCTGGCATTTGAGCATTCATTACGTGGGGCCCGGGCTGGCCACCCTGCTGGCCAACTGCCAGGTATTTGTTCTTTCCGTTGTGGGGTTTTTTGTGTTCAAGGAAAAAATCAGCCTGAAATTTGTTTTATCCCTGCCCATGGCCTTTATCGGCCTTTTCCTGATTATCGGGCTGGACTTTGAAAAACTGAGCCCACAATATCGCACAGGGATTCTTCTCGGGTTTGCCACGGCTGTCTTTTACAGCATGTTCCTTTTGCTGTTGAGAAAAATTCAGTCTGATAAAGACGATTTTTCCCTGTTTTATTATCTTATGCTCTTATCTGTGTCCTGCAGTCTATTTCTGGGCGGGGAAATTTATCTGTCCGGGGCCTCTTTTATGATCCCGGATCTTTCAACCCTGATCTCCCTGATCTGTCTTGGTTTGTTCATCCAGACCATAGCGTGGGTGGTTATTTCCAATTCTTTGCCCAAGGTCAGGGCCTCCCATGCCGGGTTGATTCTTCTCATGCAGCCGGCGCTTTCCTTTGTCTGGGATGTGGCCTTTTTTGACAGGCAGACGGGGATAACCGGATGGGCCGGGGTAGGGATAGTGCTTCTGGCCATTTACCTTGGTATGACAGGGAAGAAAAAGTCAGCCTGACCGAAATGGACAGAGCGGTTCACGTGCTTAAAAGCGTGTTGTTCTCTTTCAGGCCGTTTCAGGAAAAGGAAAAAAACAGGTCACAATGGTCGTCCCATTACATTCAGGGCCAGGTATTTTACGGCAGTCTTCTATGGAACCGGGGCAGGCATCCGCGTTGTCCGGGATTCTTTGGCATCGCATGGAAGTCATGGAAATTTTGAAATTAAACCTTTCCGAAAATATTTTCATTCGCAGAAGATCAGCGCCTTTTCCACCGGCATGAAAATCATAGGGCCGTTTTGAAGAATAATTCATGATATCCCGGGTGGAAAAAAAGCCTTCGAAAATTCTTTTCTGAGCCTCTTCAGTCAGTCCGATCCCATGATCTTTGACGATGAATTGCATGCCTTTGCCCTTTTGATGGACCAGGACCTCTATCTTTCCGCCATCGGGTGTGTTTTCAACAGCATTCCGAATCAGCCCATCCACGGTCTTTCTCAAGGGTTCGGCAGGAATCCGGATAGGGGAAGAGGATTTCAGACGGGTGATCATATGGATATTCCGGCGGGTAATATGGGGTTTAACGGCTTCAATTCTTTTTTCAACAAATTGGCTGAGGAAAATATCTTCAAAGGCAAGATCGGGTGTATTGAAAATCTCATCGATTTTCCGTCCGATTTTTGTAACCACCCCTTGCTCACCTGTTTCTTCGGCAATCAGGGATTCAAATTCATCCCGGCATTGTTCCAGGATGAGAGAAAAGAGCTGATGATGGAAGACCTCTTTTTCTTCAACAATATCATAGACTTCATTCTCAATCCCGATAATGCGGTCAAGGTTTCTTTTGATTCTGTCCATGGTCGGTTTCCAGGTTTCTTCAGGTATTTCCGACATTTTTTTCGAAAGGATTTTAAACGAACTTAACAGGATCGCCACAGGGGTTTTCAGTTCGTGGGACAAATGACTGATCATTTTATCTTTTGCGCTGTTCAAGCCCTTCACTTCTTCATAGGCTTTTCTTAACTCCCTGGATACCCTGGCGTTTTCTATGGAAAGAGCCACGGTTGCCGAAATAGTATTCATTGTCTCCAGATCGGTGTCATCAAAATCCCCTGTTTTTTTATTGTCGGCAGCCAGAATCCCGATAATCCGGTCTTTGGTGCGCAAGGGCACCAGGAGGACATTTTTAACCTTATATCCGATTTTCCGGTCCCTGGATTCGTACAGGTCCTGATTTTTTGAAAGATCATTGACAATAAGGGGTTTGCCGGTTTTGACCACCTGACCCGACAGGAGTTCATCCACGGAAAATCGTGTGTTGTCAATCCGTTCCCGCATTGCAGGGTCATCATGGGCAGCACTTAAAAAATAAAATTCCTTCTGGGCTTCATCCAGAAGGATGGTATTGGCGCTTTCCGTCTCCAGAAGGGTTTTGATCTCGGTGTTGATAAAAAAAAGAAGTTTCCGTAAATCCGGGTACTGGGGAAGCATCTGGCTGATGCGGGTCATGGCCTCCCGGTTCCGGTTGAATCGTTTTTCCAGGGTCACATCCCGGATAACGATAATCATGCCGCCGGGGTTGCTGGACTTGCTTCTTTCAATACCCACCCGGAGCAAAACGTCCAGGACCTTCCCGTCTTTTGTCAGCCGTTGGGTATAAAATTGCAGAATGCTTTTTTTGATGGGCAGGAGTTTTATCCTGTTTTTCAATTCATCGGAAAGGGATTTTGGAACATACTGATCTCCTGTTTTCCCCTTCAATTCTTTGAGGGCCCAGCCAAAGGTGTCTGTAAATGCCGGATTGAGATAGGTCACAAGTCCGGCCGGGTCCCGGACCATCACAGGATAGGGCAAAAACTGAAGGAACCGTTTGTAATTTCTTCTGGCGGTCCGGGTAATCTGAAAAGCCTCCTTTGTTCTCTGGGTGAGCTTTTCAAGATCTTTTATCCTGAGGATCAGTTCTTCATAAGTGGGGGCCATATCAAAACCAGAATAATATTAAACATATAGGTCGACAATTTTGAATATTCATGATTAGCAATTGCTGCAGAAGCTGTAAAGTAAAAGTCTTAATAAATTTTTAAAATTATGGAAAAGGGCACCTACGATGAGAAATTTTTGAATTTGTGATGCCAGGAATATTGTTTACTGCATCCGGGCATCATATAGGATTTTTCAATGACCTGTTTTCGGGCAAAGGTTTCGATAAATTCAAGGGCATTGCCGGTCACAAAGGAAATCAGTTTGATCTCGTTTTCAACAAAGAGGTCGGCAGGGCTGGTGGATATGGCTCCGCAGATCAGGATAGACGCTTTTATTTTTTTTAATAGTTTGATCAAGCCTTCAGGCGAGCCGGAGTCAAAGGACATATACTCTTTTTTTATGATCATCCTGTTTTCGACATCTGCAATTAAAAGGGTTTTTGCAGCATCAAAAACAGGTGATACACGGTTTCCCCAGATGGTAACGGCTATTTTCAATGGTATCCTCCGAATTGTCTGACAGAGAAATACTGCAAGGCATGTGCCGGGCTTGAAATTTTTATCCGGATGAAGTCAGATCCTTTATAGCATAAGGCTTTTAACAGGAAACTGAAAAAAGAATCCATGAAGCAAGGGGGATGCTGTGTTGCAAAAATGAGACCATTTCCATTGCAGTTGTTGCAGCCCCTTTTTTTTAAAGGGCCATTCCCAGTTTTTTGATCTGTCTGAAAAGGGTACTCTTATGGATACCCAGATCCTTTGCCGCAGCACTCCGGCTGAAATTATGGCGGGAGAGGGCATCATTGATGCGTTTGATCTGTGCCGCCTTTACAGGGTCATTGTTACCGTCGTCATCCGGACCGGAATCCGGCAGTAACCACCCCGGCAAATGGTTTATTTTTATATGTCCCTCAGAGCAGAGCACAAAGGCATGTTCGATGATGTTTTCAAGTTCCCTGATATTTCCGGGAAAATTCTGGGACATCAGCGTCTGAAGAACCGGGGCATCAACCCCATGAATGGATTTTCCCTGGCGCATATTGAGTTTTCGAACAAACTGATCCACAAGAAGGGGGATGTCTTCCATTCTTTGGCGAAGGGGCGGCAGAAATATCCGGATCACATTGATCCGGTAGTAGAGATCCTGCCGGAAAGTCTGCCGGGCCACAAGATTGCTGAGATCCGTATTGGTGGCGGCAATAATGCGGACATTGGTTTTTTCCTTTTCCAGGCCGCCCAGGGGTGTAAATTCATGTTCCTGGAGCACTCGAAGAAGGCTCACCTGGAAGGCCGGGCTGGTGTCTCCGATTTCATCGAGCAACAGGGTGCCGCCGTCGGCCAGGCTGAACTTGCCGGGCTTATCCTTTACGGCATGGGTGAAGGCCCCTTTTTTATACCCGAACAATTCGCTTTCCAGGAGAGTGTCGGGAAGGGCGCCGCAATTGATGGCGATGAAAGGCTTGTTTTTTCTCGGGCTCATATTGTGAATGGCCCTTGCCAGGAGTTCTTTCCCCGTGCCGGTCTCGCCTTCAATTAGAACAGAGGAATCACTGTCAGCCACCTGGGGCAGAATGCTGAATATTTTTTTCATGGCGTCACTGTTGCTGATGATGTCTTCCACCCTGAAGGCCGTAGTGAGTTCTTTTCTGAGTTGTTCCACAAGGGAGTGGTCCCTGAAGGTTTCCACACCGCCGATGACATCCCCTTTCTTATCGATTAAAAGGGAAGTGGAAACCGTGACCGGAATTTTTTTCTTTTCGCTGCTGATAATATACCCTGATGAATTGATAAAGGGTTTTCATTGTTCCATGGTTTTTTTCAGGGCGCAGTCTTCTTCACACATATTGGAACGAAA
>JAABTB010000197.1 GCA_011390085.1 Desulfobacula sp. | reverse complement strand
TTAGGACCATGTGTGGTTACCCAGGTGAAGACAAAGAAAACCGATGGATATAATGCGATTCAACTCGGTTTTGCCGAAAAATCGGTTGAAAAATTGACAAAACCCCTGGCAGGACATTTTAAGAAGACCGGTGATAAAGGATTCAGTGTTTTAAAAGAATTCAGAACCGATGACGCTGAAACAACCGAGGCAGGCTCCGTTATTGAAATTGATGTGTTCTCGGTTGGGGATAAGGTCAATATCTCAGGTATTTCAAAAGGGCGCGGCTTTCAAGGGGTCATCAAACGGCACGGATTCAGCCGCGGCCCTGAGACACATGGTTGCAGAAATCACAGGGAACCAGGATCAATTGGTAATAGTGCAACTCCCGGAAGAGTTTTTAAAGGAAAGAAGATGCCCGGTCATATGGGCGTTAAAAGAGAAACCGTAAAAAATCTTACAATCGTGGATATTAAGCTCAAAGATAATCTCCTGCTGGTTAAAGGCGCTTTGCCGGGCTTTAAAACAGGAATATTGGAAGTGCAAAAGACTGGCAAAAAATAAGTTTTTCCAGTCTGTATAAGACTAAAATGCGGCTATGGGTATTGCAGAAATTTTCGCAGTGATGCATAGCTGATCAAAATTGATGAGGAAGAATATGGCTGCTGTAGATGTATTAAACAGTGCAGGTAAAAAAGTGTCTGAAATACAGCTCTCTGATGAAATTTTCAGCACTCCCGTTAAAACAAGTGTTCTTCACCAGGTTGTTCGGTCCCAGCTCGTTGCAAAACGGGAAGGGACTGCTTCGTGTAAAACCAGGGGAACGGTAAAAGGCAGTACTAGGAAGCTTTTCAGACAGAAAGGGACCGGTAACGCACGTGCCGGCAGTATCAAATCACCCCTGCGGAAAGGCGGTGGAATAATTTTTGGACCGTCTCCCAGATCCTATGAGATCAAAGTCCCTAAAAAAGTTAAAAAACTGGCGCTTCGGATGGCTTTAAGTTCAAAGCTGGAAGATAAAACCCTTTTTGTAATAGATGACTTTAATCTTGAAACAGTAAAGACCAGAGCATTTGCCGGCGTTCTTAATGCATTGTCATTGACCAATCTGTTGATTGTTTCCGATACCGAAGATACAAACCTTTCCCTTTCTTCCAGAAACGTTCCGGGTGTTAAAGTGATCAGAACAGAAGGGCTCAATGTATACGATATTTTAAGGTTTAAAAATCTTCTTTTAGTAGAATCTACCGTCAAAAATATCGAAGGGAGGTTAAGCTGAAATGAGAAATTATGATATTGTCCGGGGGCCTGTCGTTACTGAAAAGACAACCCTTCAAAAAGATACGAGCAATCAGGTCACGCTCAGAGTTGAAAAAAATGCGAACCGTGTTGAGATCAAAGATGCTGTTGAAAAAAATTTCAATACCAAAGTGAAACAGGTCAGAACGATCCAGGTTAAAGGAAAAGTTAAACAGCGCGGCAAGATTATCGGCAAAAGAAAAGACTGGAAAAAAGCGATTATTACACTGATGCCAGGTCAAAAAATTGATTTCTTTGAAGGTGTTTAAAGGGGTATATATATGTCAACAATAATTAAGACAAAACCGACATCTCCCGGAAGACGTGCTCAGGAATATCTTTCTTTTGAAGAAATTACAAAGACCGAACCTGAGAGACGGCTGACAAAAAATATTAATAAGCGTTCGGGGCGTAACTCTTACGGAAGAATTACTGCAAGGCATAGAGGTGGCGGTGCAAAGAAGAAATATCGGGTCATTGATTTTAAAAGAGATAAAGATGGAATTCCGGCCAAGGTGTCGGCCATCGAATATGATCCGAATAGAAGCGCAAGAATAGCGCTGCTGGTTTATGCCGACGGTGAAAAAAGATATATTATTGCACCACTGGAAATAAAAGTAGGGGATATTCTGGAAACCGGGCCGGGAGCAGACATTAAACCCGGTAACTGCATGCCGCTGGAAAACATTCCGACAGGCACAAGAATTCATAATATTGAATTAAAGCAGAATAAAGGGGCCCAGATCGTACGAAGTGCCGGCGGTTTTGCTCGGTTAATGGCAAAAGAAGGCAGTTATGGACAGGTTTTGCTTCCTTCAGGCGAAGTCAGAATGGTCCACCTGAAATGCAAGGCCACTGTTGGAAGAGTAGGAAATGAAAAGCATGGGGACGTTAAAATAGGTAAAGCCGGGCGTAACCGATGGCTGGGCAAAAGGCCCTCCGTTCGTGGTGTTGCCATGAACCCGGTGGATCATCCAATGGGTGGTGGTGAGGGAAGATCTTCCGGTGGCCGTCAGCCTTGTACCCCTTGGGGTATTCCGACAAAAGGAAAGAGAACCCGTAACAATGATAGAACTGAACCATTTATCGTTAAAAGACGAGCAAAGAGAAAATAAATAGGTGAAAAATTATGCCAAGATCATTGAAAAAAGGGCCATACATCGAACAGCAGCTTTTAAAGAAAGTGATGGACTCGGATCAAGCCAAACGCAATAAGGTGATTAAAACCTGGTCCCGTAGATCCACGATATTTCCAGAAATGGTCGGTATCACATTTGCTGTACACAACGGGAAGAAATTCATACCTGTTTTTGTTTCAGAAAATATGGTGGGTCATAAACTTGGTGAGTTTTCACCGACAAGAACATTCTGGGGGCACGCAGGAGATAAAAAAGCCAAGAGGTAATCTCTTGTCCGATTAAAGGAAAAGGATATGGAAGTTAAAGCAATCACAAGATTTACACGTATTTCACCGCTGAAGCTCAGGCTCCCCATTAATGAAGTTAAAGGTAAGAATGCGGGTCAGGCGCTGACGCTTTTAAAGTTTATGCCACTCAAAGCCGCTGAAGTCATTCACAAGACCCTGCAGTCGGCAGTTGCCAATGCTGAAAATAATAATAAGCTGGATGTGGATAAGCTGGTTGTTAAAAACATTTTTGTCGATCAGGGGCCTTCCATGAAACGGTTCAGACCGAGAGCCAGGGGAAGGGCATCTAGAATATTGAAGAGAACCAGTTATTTAACCGTAATTGTTGAATCAACTGCCAAATAGGAGGAATATAGCTTGGGCCAGAAAGTACATCCTACCAGTTTAAGATTAGGCATTATCAGAACCTGGGATTCCAGATGGTATGCAGATAAAAACTATGCCGCTTTTGTTGAAGAAGATTTCAAGGTCAGAAAATTTCTAAAAAAGAAATTATATCATGCAGGTGTTTCAAAAATTGAAATCGAACGTTTTTCGAAACAGATACGGCTTAGGGTATTTGCAGCACGGCCTGGTATCATCATAGGGAAAAAAGGAAGTGAGATCGGCATTCTGAAAGCCGAACTTGAAAAAATGCTCACCTCTGAAGTGCTGATAGATATTAAGGAGATCAGACGCCCTGAAATTGATGCCCAACTGGTAGCAGAAAATATTGCGCTTCAGCTGGAAAGAAGAATCGCCTTCAGAAGAGCGATGAAAAGGAGCGTATCTTCTGCCATGCGGTTTGGAGCTAAAGGGATTAAGATTATCTGCTCTGGTCGTCTGGGGGGTGCTGAAATGGCGCGAACCGAGTGGTATAAAGAGGGTCGTATCCCTCTGCATACGTTAAGGGCTGATGTTGATTACGGCTTTATCGAAGCAAAAACCACCTATGGACTTATTGGTATCAAAACCTTTGTTTTCAAAGGAGAGGTCCTGAATCCGGGTGAAGAAGCCATGGCAAAATAAGGCCGATTAGGAGAAATGAGAAATGCTTAGTCCAAAAAATGTTAAATTCCGTAAACAGTTTCGCGGTAGAACAACCGGTGCTCCAGACAAAGGCACGACATTGAATTTCGGTGACTTTGGTCTGCAGGCGGTTGAATGCGGATATATCAACGCACGACAGATTGAGGCAGCAAGGGTTGCATTGACACGCCATGCCAAAAGGGCCGGCAAAAGTTGGATCCGAACATTTCCTGATATCCCCATTACAAAGAAACCCGCAGAAGTCAGAATGGGTAAGGGAAAAGGGGCTACGGATTCATGGGTTGCCAGAATTAAACCAGGCAAAATCATCTATGAAATGGAAGGTATTTCCCGTGAAGTTGCCAAAGAAGCCTTGAGATTAGCCGCACGAAAGCTTTCCATCAAAACCCGGTTTATCGAGAGGAGCAGATAAGAATGAAAGTCAGTGAAATTAAAGAAATGGGAAGAGATCAGATGAAAGAAAAGCTGGTTGAATTAAAAAAACAGCTTTTTACACTACGCTTTCAAAACAAGGTGGGTCAGCTTGAGAATACAGCCGTACTTTCAACTGTCAAAAAGGATATCGCGAGAATTTATACCGTATCCAAAGAAATGAATGTCAACATTAGCTAATTTGCAAAGATACTAATATGGAAACAATTAAAAAAAATAAAAAAGAGCTGATTGGTCTTATCATATCCGATAAAATGGATAAATCGGTTGTCGTTCAGGTCGAAAGATTTATACCCCATGCGGTTTATAAAAAATTCGTGAAACAGTTTAAAAAATATCATGCTCATGATGAGAAAAATGAATGTAAGATCGGTGATATGGTTAAGATCATCGAAACAAGACCATTGAGCAAACTTAAACGTTTCCGGATCAGTGAAATCGTTAAAAAAGCGATTTGATTAAGGGAGTTGAGATATGATTCAGAATGAAACAAGACTAACTGTGGCAGACAACTCCGGTGCAAAGGAACTGTACTGCATTAAGGTCATTGGAGGATCAAAAAGGCGGTACGCCAGTGTTGGCGATATCATTATCTGCTCTGTCAAGGAAGCCATCCCGAATGCAAAGGTGAGCAAGGGAGATGTTGTTCAGGCGGTCATTGTCAGAACCAAAAAAGAGATATCCAGACCTGATGGATCAATGATTCGATTCGATGATAATTCTGCTGTGATTTTGGCTAAATCAAATGATCCGATAGGTACCCGTATATTTGGGCCCGTTGCAAGGGAGCTCAGGGCAAAACGGTTTATGAAAATAGTCTCTCTCGCACCTGATGTGCTTTAATTACCAG
>JAABTB010000196.1 GCA_011390085.1 Desulfobacula sp. | reverse complement strand
ATCTGTATCTTTGCTTCAAGGGGTTCTTTTGGTTTCATGGCCGCTCTCCTTTGTTTGTCGAATAAGAACTTAATATCATCTCTGCCTGATTTTTCAACTGATAAAGTCTTTTTTTACTGAATTTCACCATTGAACTGGGATTAAATAGTGTGATAGGGTTTTATGAAAATTCGATTCACCAAATATTGGGAAATCTTCATGAAAAATATAAGTCTTGTCTCATCTCTTTTAATTTTATTTTTTAATTCCAACCTTTGGGCCGGCCCTGAGATTTTTACCAATAAACTCGATATGCGGTTCGTTCTTATCGCTGCCGGTAGCTTTATCATGGGAAGTCCTGAGTCTGAAGAAGGTCGCCAATGGAATGAAACCCAGCACAAGGTGGTCATCTCAAAAAGCTTTTACATGGGAGAAACAGAGGTGACCCAGGGACAATGGGAAAAGCTTGTGGGATTTAACCCTTCCTCATTTGCAGACTTGGGAAAAAACTACCCTGTGGATACGGTTTCCTGGAACCAATGCATTGAATTTATAAGGGTTCTGAATGAGTGGGAAAAAACGGATAAATACCGGCTACCAACCGAAGCGGAATGGGAATATGCCTGCCGGGCCGAATCCATCACGGCCTTTGCAGAAGGGTCTTCGACTACCTTTGCCTGTAATAAGCCGGAACCTGCCATCCTTGAGATGGCTTGGTACTGTTATAATTCGGGCGCTCAGAATCCTCCCGGGGATTTTAAACCCCATCCGGTAAAAACCAAATCTCCGAATAAATGGGGCCTTTATGACATGCACGGCAATGTCCAGGAATGGGTTCAGGATTCATGTGAATGGCGTGACCCGTTTAGCCGCAATATCGGTGCGATAACAGATACCTATCGGGACAATATTGTTGATCCTCTATGCAAAACGGGGAGCCATAGAATTTTTCGGGGGGGGGCATGGCATCAATCAAGCAAGTATCAGCGATCTGCCTACCGGGGATATTATAAACCCGTAGCGAAAAGAAACAGCCTGGGATTCAGAATTGTCAGAATGCCGTAATATTCACCCGGCGGCCGAAAAAAGCATCTTTAAAGCCTTGGCCTTTGTTTTCAGGAAAGTCTCTTTCTGATTTTAATAAAATTGTCCAACCGATGCCTTAATATCAGCAACATCAACCATTTTTCAAAATTTAAGGCTGCTTTTTCTTCAGGTAAGGGCTCAAGCCCTGCTTTCTCCAATTTTTCATTCATGCGGTTTATTCCTGCTCGAATCTCCGTTCCGGTTTTTTGGCCGTGAAGATGCAAATAGATTTCAAGGGCATCTTTATAATATCTCTGACGTTCATACAGCCTTGCCAGTTCAAGGGTCCTGATATCCTGACTCATGGCGTATCCCCCTTATTATCCGGTTTATCCTTAAACATCAGTTCATCTTCTTCAATCATATCATGTTCATGTTTTGCAAGATGTTTCAGGTATTCCATGTCTGTTTTCAACATATTGATTTCATTCTCAAGTTTATGATTTTCCGATTCAACCATGCGGATCTGATCTTGGGCACTCTGTTCTTTTTGCGACAGGGTCCTGTGATCTAAGATCCCGTTTTCGGAAAACACCATCAGGCATAAGAGAGCGGCAATCAAAAATACCGCCAAATAGAAGCCTGCTTTTTCAACCGTGGTCATGATGTCTTTTTCTTATTCCTCTTTTTATGAGTTCCCATTCAGGGTTTGATAGGATCTGATGGATTCCGAGATATAAAATCATTCCAATGCCGATGCACCCTGTAACCCCTATGGCGAATCCGAGTCTTGACTCCGGTAGGGGCAAAATCCGTTCTGCCATCTGCCTGACAAGGATGAACATTATAGCAGATACAAAAAAAGATCTGCAAGCAGAAACAATGATCTCATTTTTCCGAATATCCATTGTCCCGGGAATATTAAAAAATAAAAAAACAAATCCTGCAGCGGCCGAGAGAGAGACGGACAGGATAAGTCCCCTCACCCCCAATAGGCTCATCAAAACAGGGCAGAGAACTAGATTCAGCCCCACGGTAATAACCCCGGAATAAAAGGGAATAGCGATACGCATCATTGAATAATAAAGCGTGACAAACAATCTTACCCCGGTAAACGCCCATAACCCCAAGACAAGGAAAAAAAGACAATCCGCCGTCTTTTCAACAGCCTCAGCATCAAAGGCCCCATGCCCGAATAAAATTTGGACAATGGGTTCATTGAGGGCCATAAGCCCTGCCATGGCCGGGATAGTGATAAAGAACACCAGCTTTACACCTTTGGAAAATAGTTCCCCAACATCATCAAGCTGACCCAAGACCACCTTTTTTGAGATTTCCGGCAATAGGACCGTTGCAACGGAAACCGCAAAAAGGGCCAGGGGAAATTGAACCAGCCGATCTGCATAATAAACAAACGTTACGCTGCCCTCATCAAGCCCGGAGGTAAAAAACGAAGCCACCATGATATTGATCTGATAGGAAGCCGCTCCGATCATGGAAGGAATCATAAATTTTGCAACCCTTAAAACACCGGGGTGGAAAATACGGAAAAATGAAATTTTAAGCAGGCCCAGTCGTATCATCGACGGGATCTGGACGGCAAGCTGAACTATTCCGCCTGCCGTTACCCCCAGAGCCAATCCTATAATCGGAACATTAAACCGGCTTGAAACGAAAAGGGTAAATGCGATGACGACCAGGTTAAACACGAGAGGGGCGACGGCCGGGGCGCTGAAATGACCGAAAGAATTCAGCACCCCCATGCAAAGTGCCGTAATCAGAATAAATAAAACATAGGGCAGCATGATTTTCATTAATATCATCGTCAGCCCGTATTGATAAGAATGATGAATGAATCCCGGAGCAATGAGTTTCATCACCAGAGGTGCAAAAAAAATCCCGGACACAACAATTAAAATGCCGATGATTGAAAAAAAGAAGAAAAATGAAAAAACCATAGCCGCTGCCCGTGGTCGTCCCTCTCTTTCAAGGGTTTCTGAAAAAACAGGAATAAAAGAGATGCTTAAGATTCCTTCGGAGAAAAGCTTTCGGGAAAGATCAAAGGGACGAAACGCAATAAAAAAGGCATCGCTTTGAGAGGATGCCCCAAAACAAAGGGCAATGAGGGCATCCCTTACAACCCCAAGAATTCGGCTCCCAAAGGTTAATAGGCTGATTAAAGCGGTCTTTTTCAGCATTCTGCTCATAAGTTTTTCTTGACAAAATTCAACAAAGTCTATATGTTTCCGAATTTGAAATATGACCGAATATTAAACACCCATTTATAAAGGAGAAAGATTAAGTTGGCAAACCATAAATCTGCAATCAAACGTGCAAAACAGAGTCAGGGAAGACGGCTTAGAAACAGATCCGCCAAAACCACTCTCAAAACCCTGGAAAAAAAGCTTCGAGCTGTAAAAGAAGCCGGCGGTGAAAATTCGGATGATATCCTGAGAAAAAATCAATCCGCCCTTCACAAAGCAGCCAAAAAAGGCATTATCCATACAAAAACCGCTTCCAGAAAAATTTCCAGACTGTTCAAATTTATGAATGCCTAAGTCTTCGCGTTTTTTCTTCTTCAAATGATCAAGCTCAAGACAGGATTTATTATTCTTAATAGATCCTGTCTTCATCACCATATCAAAAATTGCTTAACATTCTGCTGACGATTCTTTCAGCACTTCTCACGGCAATTTTTTCCAAAGCCGTACCTTTGTTGCCTTCATCCGCAGATGTATCCTGGGACGTTGTATAGCTTTCGGTGGAGCTTAAATTCATGGCAGACCAGATCTCTTCTCCCTCTTTGTTCACCATCTGAATATCCATGGTGGCGGATATTCCTCTTTCGATAACAGATTCCACGGATGCCCGTGACAAAGCGGCAAAGGTAACAGATTTGATGGTGCCTTCTATGACCGCTGTGGCAGTGGCCTCATCCACGACTTTGGTATCTGTTTTCTGAAGAATCTCTCTGATGAGGGCATTTGTAAATATGACATCAGCTCCTGTTTCAGAGGTATTGTTCACTAAAACCTTCACGGCAACGCGCGTTACATCTTTATTAATATACCCGACGCCTTCCAACTGATACCCACAGGCCGTGATAAAGGAAAAAAGACCGATCAGTAAAAATCTTTTCATGTATCTCATATTAGATCACTATATTGACAAGGGTTTGTTTCTTTGTAATGACAATCACCTTTTTAGGCTTTTTATCTCCAATATATTTTTGTATTTTCTCATCGGAAAGTGCAGCTTCTCTGACTTTTGATTCATCACTGTCGGCCTTGAGTAAAAATGTTGCCCTGAGTTTTCCATTGACCTGAACCACAACCGTTATTTCATCCGATTCAAGGGAATCTTCCCTGAATTCCGGCCAGGATCGCAGCAGAATGGAGCCCTTATTGCCGAGCTTTTCAAATATTTCCTCACAAAAATGGGGAATAATCGGTGATAAAAGCAAAAGGATATTTTCAAGACTGAATGTGAGCACTCTTTTGAGTTCGGTATCGGCGGCTTCGAGATTGATGGCGTAGATATCGTTTACAAGCTCCATGACGGCGGAAATGGCCGTATTGAAATGAAAGCTTTTATCAATGTCCCGGGTCACCTTTTGAATGGTTTGATTCGCCTTGATATAAAGTGTTTTTGCCGAATCCGAGGTTAGGTCCGAAGCCGGACCTGAAAAGGGTTCGACCCCTTTTATCTTTTCCATAGAGTCCATGGCCAGCCGCCATACCCTGTTGACGAACCGGTTACTTCCTTCGACCCCGTCTTCACTCCATTCAAGATCTCTTTCCGGCGGTGCGGCAAACAATGAAAACAACCGGGTGACGTCGGCTCCATATTTTTCGAGCAATTCGTTGGGATCCACAACATTTTTCTTGGACTTGGACATTTTGATCACCCGCCCGATTTCGACATCTTTACTGCATTTTGTGCAGATGATCCTGCCGTCGGGATGTTTCACGGCTTCTTCAGGAAAAAGATACCCGTGGTCCGGGCACATCATGGTTTCTTTGCAGACCATGCCCTGGGTCAAAAGCCGTGTAAAAGGTTCTTTGAAATCAATCATTTCAAGGGAATTCAATACCCGCATAAAATACCGGGAATACAACAGG
>JAABTB010000195.1 GCA_011390085.1 Desulfobacula sp. | reverse complement strand
AAAATGATTGTTAAACCCTTCCTGGGCAATCATCCGCACCGAATCTTCCTCATCCATCAGGCCTATCCAGGCATTGTAATACCCTCTTTTTTCCACCAGGATGCGGCAAATCCCGTCAATGAGTTTCTGTTTGTCATCCTGGGTCACCAGAAGTCTGCCGATATCCCTGAAGGCCCTCAATACAAGGTTTAACCGTTTGATTTTTTTTATTTCAAAGTCATCATTCACGATTCACCCCGAAGTATGGTTATCCGTTAAGGTCTACTTAAAAGTTTTTTCCAACAATAACAAGGAAAACATCTTTAAAATACATCATATCATGGTTGAAATTTTAACCAGAAAAGCGTCCAGCTTTTTTTCGGAAACCTTTACCATGGTTCTAAGTTCAGGAGCAAATAAAGATATTTTATATTCCTCGAGAAGCCAGAAAAATTCTTCCACGCATGAAGATTTTTCCGGTGTTGAATGCACGGAAAGGGATGAAAGAAAGACCGGAAGATGACGGGTGTACTTTTCCAACTGCATAATCTTTTTTTCTTCCTTCAAAGGGTTGTCCGCCATCCTTTGTGCCCTGATCCGGAGGCAGGCCGTAAACCGGGCCAGATGGCTGATCCTGTCATGGGTATAAAGATCGGCAAAATTCGGGGGCACAAGGTTTTTCAGATCATTGAACAGACAGGTCAGCATATCGGTTGTTTTTTTCATTTTTTGGTGTTGGAAGGACAGCTTCTGGATCAGTTCAAAACAGGTGCGATACTCTTGGCCAAGGTCTATTATCAGTTTAATAAACTCCCGTCCGTTTTTGTAAAGATGGGGGATTTCCCGTCCGGCATGGGACTCAAACTCTTTTTGAGTCCGGATGGGTTTTGCAAAACCGGCTGTGATCCGGTTGAAAAGGGAATTTTGAAATTCAGACCGGCCATTGAAAAGCAGGGCCGTCTCTTTTATCCCGGATGAGGCCTGGATGTCCTTTTTCAAGGCTTTGAAATCATCGGGAAACAAGAGGATAAAAAGATGTTTGATGCCCTCACAATGGCTTGTCTCTGCTTCTTTTTGGGATTGGAACAATCTTAAGGAGAGAATCTCCGTCTTTTTTTCCGGATCAGCCTCAATCCTGAGGCCGGGGTAGGCCTTTAAGATATAATGAGGGGTTCTACTCAGGATAATGGATTCTTCAAGGTCCGGGAAATCCCATTGCCGGATATTGGACCTTTCAAATTTTTGGCGGGCCTTATTCAAGACATCATCCTGTTGAACCGGTAACTTACCGGTAAATTGGCTTAACACGGCTTTGTCCCGGGAGGACTTGATTTCTTTTCCCTTTTCATCCCGGATGGAAATCCGCATTTTGAGATGATCGGGCAAATCCTGATCCGACCACAGGGTTTCCGGAATCCGGACATGAAACCGGGTTTGAATGAAAGAAGACAGCAGGCAGAACAGGGGCAGGTCTTCTTTTGGCATTTCAGATGCAATGACGGCGGCTTTTTCCGATATGGGAACCAGTTTCACCCGGTATGATTTGGGAAGGGCTTTGATGAGCCCGGCGATTTTTTCCTCAAAAAGACCCGGCACCAGCCTGTCCAGATGATCCCGGGAAATAAAAGGGGCGGAAGAAGCAGGAATTTTCAGGGTGACCCCGTCCTTTTGCGAACCGGGATTGAATTCATATTCAAGATTGAATTTACCCTGCGCCATGGTCAGGGTATCAGGGTATAAGGAGAGTTCATGCGCGTCAACATCGGATTTCTGGAGATCGTCCAGGGTCATTTTTAAAAAATCAGGATCATTCTTCTCTTTGATGAATCGGGCAAAGGATCGGATATCAGAAAAGGGCTCAGGAAGCCTGGATTGATAAAAAAGAAAAATATCCTCTTCCGATGCCAGGATGTCTCTTTTCCTTGTTTTATGTTCAAGATCTTCAAGGGACGCCACCAATTTTTGATTATGGGACAGGAATTCGAACCGTTGCCGGATTTCCCCCTGGACCAGGGCATGGCGGATAAAAATTTCCCCTGATTCCAGGGGGTTTATTTTGCCATAGGCAATTTTCCGGTCATTGACGATGATCAGCCCGAACAGGGACACCTGTTCGGTTGCCGTGACCCGACCCTCGGTTTTTTCCCAGTGCGGGTCTGAATAGGTATAGGTACACAGGTTTTTTGCGATGGGTTCCAGCCATTCAGGGTCTATATTGGCAACGGTCCTTGCAAAAAGCCGGCTGGTTTTGACGAATTCTGCGGCCACAATCCAGTTGCCTGCCTTGTCAAAAAGACCGGAGCCGGGGAATATCACTGTCTGCTGTCCCTTTGCCGCCGTGAAAAGATTTTTTTCCTTTTTGTGGGCAATGCTGGAGATATAACCGGTCAAAAGGGATTGGTGCAGGGCGATATAAAGGGGTCCGCCAATGTCAAAGGTTTTTGCCTTTAATCCCTGGGTGCCGACGGAAACGGATAGTTTTGCTTTCCCGTCAATGCCGTGTTCTTTTAAAATCTTGAGGACCTGTCCATGAATATCGCTCCATTCTCTGATCCGCCTGAAACTCAGGAAATGATCCTGACAAAAGGCCTTGAGCCCGGACCGGGATTTTAATTTTTTTTCTGCAGCCTTGACGCTATTCCAGATATTTAAGAGGGTCACGAAATCAGAGGACGGGTCCTTGAACAGCGCGTGCTTCTGGTCGGCTTGCCGGGCTTTATCCAAAGGCCTCTGCCGCGGGTCTGAAATGGTCAGGGCTGTGGTGATGACGACGGCTTCTTCAAGACATCCGTTTTTGTCGGCCTCGATTAAAATCCTGGATAATTTTGGATCCATGGGCAGTTTGGCCATGACCTGCCCCATGGGGGTGAGCTGGTATGCCTTTCCCCCGGCCTTGCCGGCGCGACCTTTTTTTCCTTCAATGGCCCCAAGTTCCAGAAGGGTGGCAAATCCGTCCTGGATGCTTTTGGAAGAAGGGGGATCAATAAAGGGAAAATTTGAAACCTCCCCGAGATTCAGAGATATCATCCTGAGGATAACTTCGGCAAGATTGCTTCTTAAAATTTCCGGAGAGGTAAAAAAGGGCCTTTTTTTAAACTCATCCTCATCAAAGAGCCGGATACAGATTCCGTTTTCAACCCGGCCGCACCGCCCGGCCCGCTGGTTGGCCGAAGACTGCGAAATGGGGCTGACCGGAAGGGCCGTGGTCCGGGTCCGGGGAGAATAGCTTGGAATTCTTGCCAGTCCGGTGTCCACCACATATTTGATGCCGGGTATGGTCAAAGAGGTTTCCGCCACATTGGTGGCCACAATAATTTTTCTTCCGGCCTGCCGGGAAAAGATCCGCGACTGTTCCTGGGCCGAAAGCCTTGCAAAAAGAGGTAAAACCGTTATTCCGGGAAGCCGGCGGCTGCGAATCAGCTCCAGGGTTTCGCCGATATCCTGTTCCGTCGGCATAAAGACCAGGATATCACCGGACCTGGAGGTCGAAAGGATGTGGAAGACGGCCTCGACGGCGGCTTCAACATAGCCTTGATCTTCGGCTTCCGGGTCATCCCCTGCCTTATCCAGATAGGGCCGATAGAGGATTTCCACCGGAAACATCCGGCCGGAGACCTCTATCACCGGGGCATTGCCAAAGGCTTTGGAGAATTTTTCCGTGTCAATGGTGGCCGAGGTGATGATGAGTTTCAAATTTTTTCTACGGGTCACTAAGCGTCTTAGAATTCCCAGGATAAAGTCAATGTTCAGGCTTCGTTCATGGGCTTCATCCACGATAAGGGTATCATATGCGTTTAAAAACCGGTCTGTCTGGGTTTCGGCCAGAAGGATGCCGTCGGTCATGAATTTGATGCAGGCCCTGGGGCTTGTCTTGTCGTCAAACCGGATTTTATATCCCAGGGAGTGTCCCAGGGGTTCCCCCAATTCCTCGGCAATCCTTGCCGCCACTGTGACGGCAGCAATCCGACGGGGCTGGGTGCAGCCGATCCGGCCGGTGACCCCTTGTCCCGCCTCAAGGCAGAATTTCGGGATCTGAGTGGTCTTGCCGGACCCGGTCGCCCCGGATATGATGACCACGGGGTTGTGTTTTATGGCCTGGATGATTTCCTCTTTTTTGTCCGTAATGGGCAGATCCGGGTTAAAGGTAATCCGGGCGGGTTTGAAAAGCGGCAGTGCTTCCCGGACTTTATTTTTCCGTCTTGCCGGCTGCCTTTTGGAGGGTATGGACTTGGATTCATTCATAGCTTTTGCATAGTAACGCAAAGTGCAAAAATGTCAAATTTATCCTACCCGATGGGATCTCTTAAAATACCCCTTAGAAAGGACGCAAAAATCAGATGGTGATTTTCAGGATTTAAAATAAGGTTGACAGAAAGGATGGAATAATAGAAAAAGGAGAACGTTCTTATAAAGGAAGCATTGCGAGAAGAAGCATAAATGTATTAAATGAATATTGATAGGGAGAAAAATAGCATGGGAGATACCGCTATTAAAATCGGGGGTGCAAGAAAGAGCGCCTTTAAAGACAAGGTAATGAAGCTTTTACCCGATGGAGGAAACCTGAATGCATGCCTGACCTGCGGGGCATGTGCATCCGGGTGTCCGGCCACCGGCCTTGAAGGCATGGACCCAAGAAAATTTTTGAGAATGGCTGCTCTTGGTATGGATGAAGAAATTTTGAGCACGAACTGGGTTTGGATGTGTTCCATGTGCACACGGTGCATGTATGTTTGCCCGATGCAGATCAATATCCCCCAGCTTGTTTTCAATGCCCGGGCCCAGTGGCCCAAAGACAAGAAACCCAAAGGAATCATCGGATCTTGTGATATGGCATTGAGAAACGATACCTGTTCCGCCATGGGCGCCACCGAAGAAGATTTTCAGTTTGTGGTGGAAGATGTTCTTGAGGAATACCGGGAAGCCCAGCCTGAATTTGAAGAAATGACGGCGGACCTCAACCGGGAAGGGGCCTATTATTTTTTAAACCAGAATTCCAGGGAACCGGTGACGGAACCCGATGAAATGGTGCCCTTGTGGAAAATTATGCATCTTGCCGGTGCAGACTGGACCTATGGGACAAAAGGATGGGCTGCAGAAAACTACTGTCTTTTTTCCGCTGATAATGAGAACTGGGAAAACATTGTGAGGACCAAGGTCAAGGCTGTGGAGGACCTGGGCTGCAAGGTA